>JAGHYT010000002.1:0-91527 GCA_017743535.1 Chloroflexus sp. | reverse complement strand
CCGACGACGGCACGGCGTTTGGCGACTACGCGACGGTGGTGCAGCAGGCGGCGGACGAAGCGGCTGCCCGCGCCGAGGCGGAAGCACGGGCACGAGCAGCGGAAGCACAAGCGCAGCGGGAAGCGGCTGCACGGGCCGAAGCGGAAGCCCTAGCGCGAGTGGCGGCAGAGCAGGCCCGACGCGAAGCGACTGCACGGGCCGAAGCAGAAGAGCAGGCCCGACGCGAAGCTGAAGCTCGCGCCGCAGCGGAAGCCCTGGCGCGAGCAGCGGAAGCACAAGCGCAGCGGGAAGCGGCCGCCCGGGCAGAGCTTGAAGCCCGTCTGCGCGAGCTGGAGGCCGAGTTGCAACGGTTGCGGGGATGAGTTAGTGTATTGAATCTTCTACGATGAGCCGCGATAAGTACAGCGACACAACTCCTATCGCGAGAACGATAGGGGTCGGCAACATTTCTTCTGATTCTCAGTCGCTTTCGATACGCTGACGAACGTCCGTGAACTTACCGTTTCCACATCTTATGGTGAGATCGATCACCTTACTGAATAGAAGAATGTCATCTAAGTCGATACGCGCGCATCCTTAATTCTATGGAGTATGATCACGGTGTGTTGTGCTCTTCAAGACATAAAAAGAGCGATAGAGTATCATTACTCTATCGCTCTATTGGTAGCGGCGGCAGGATTCGAACCTGCGACCTTCGGGTTATGAGCCCGACGAGCTGCCACTGCTCCACGCCGCGTTGGCATTTAATAATATAGCAGTTTCACTGTAGATTGTCAAGAGAGTTTTCGTCAGATTCGCTGCAATGGATTGTTGTGTGTTCGAGAACATCCAACATCGATCCAGACCGCTCTCTCACGAGCAGGGGTTTTCAACATTCTCGGTGTTCAGTTGTGTGTTCGCCAATGATCGATGTACGCCACAAACCTCCGGCAAGCCCTTGTATGCACGATGAGGGCAGGTACCAGACCTGCCCATCTTCTGCGTGCACAACGGATGTGATTGGAGCGAGTTTCAGACGCTCACTGGTGATCATCCGGTAAGTCACCGCACCGACCGATACCCACCACTCACCCCACGCGGCGAGAGAACCAGTTGCCAGAGCTGACTGGATCGCGCCATAAAGCTCCCGGCGCTCATAAGCAGGTATAGTCGCCACATCCGGTAAAAGCGCTCATTGTAGCGGCTGGCCAGTTGTGGCCATGCCCGCTCGAAGTTGGCATGCCAGGCTTTCAAGGTTGCTACGTAGTTTATCCCGAAATTGTGCCAGTCTTCCAGTACGAAGAGACCTTCAAATGCGGCAGTGATGAGGCGCGGCGAGGGGAGCATTGAGTTCGGGAAGATATAGCGTTCAATCCACGAGTCGCGTCCTTGATAGGCGACATTCGTGCCAATTGTGTGCAAAAGGAACAGGCCATCGTTGCTTAATAAGCGACGGACGACCTGCATATACGTGCGATAGTTACGGTAGCCAACATGCTCGAACATGCCAACTGAGATGATCCGATCAAATGTCCCCGTGGTCTGCCGATAATCTTCTAATCTGATTTCAACCGGCAATCCGCGGCAGCGCTCACTCGCCAGTCTAGCCTGCTCTTTCGAGACAGTAATACCGACAACATGCACCCCGTAACGTTCTGCCAGATACTGCGCTGTTCCGCCCCAACCACAGCCGATATCGAGAACTCGCATGCCCGGTTGGAGATCGAGCTTACGGGCAATCAGGTCAAGTTTTGCTTCCTGCGCTTCGTCGAGCGTGCGCGCCCCACTATCCCAGTAGGCGCAACTGTAGATCATACGTCGGTCGAGCATCGCTTCGTAGAGGTCGTTCCCAATATCGTAGTGATGCTGACCGATGACGAATGCCCCTTTGCCACGCTGGCGATTGATGAAGCGACTATCGAACCAGAGTGGAAGCTGCACGAACCAGCCAATTCCCTGTGGAGCCTGAACTTTAAGGAGCCGACAGATAAACTCATCAATCGCCGCACAATCCCACCAACCATCCATGTAGGCTTCGCCTAAGCCCAATGAGCCGTGGAGGAGACAGCGCAGGTACAATCGTTCATCGTGTACGTGGATATCCCAGGGATGTGAGCCGTTGATCGTTATGCCAGCAGCATCGAGGAGCTTACGTGCGTATGCGCGCGCCCATCGGTGTAGATAACGGTGCGTTGGTTTAGGTGCTTGCGAAGTTGTGTTCAGAGAAGCTAGTTCATGTTCTGTCATCGTGACCTCCCCCGCAGTCCTTGCAAAACAATTGAACGTGCTTCGCAACCTTCCTTGCCACAAATTCACTTAAGATACTACTTCATCACTTGTCACCTCCTTGAAAGAGCAGTATACTGCTTGCAAAGAAAACGGTTGCACATGTGCAGGTTTACTATTATGAAACAACACGAAGCTCGTTCTCATTTGCCACACCAGCTTATCCACGATGTCTATGTGCTGCTGGATGACGGTGATCGTCGGGCGCTGGCGCATACGAACCTGACTCCGCTCGAATTTAATCTGTTGTTACAACTAGACCTTGAACAGGGTCAACGACTGACTGATGTCGGAGCAAAGTTGCTATGCGTCAAGAGTACGATCACCCGTCTGGTTGATCGGCTTGAGCGTGAAGGGCTGGTACGGCGTAATCCCGATCCCGATGACCGTCGGGCGCAACGGTTAATCTTGACACCGCGCGGAGCCGCAGTACGAGCTGAGGCACTGGCGATGCACAATGCCGCTGTTGAACGTCGGATGAGCTTGCTCGATGAGGAGGAACAAGAGCAGTTGACGCGCCTCCTTCTGAAGTTACGAGATGGGCTGGCTGCCGATCTGGCTGCGCAGCAGGCCGTTGAGACCGAATCATAGCAAGTTCTCCTCATTTGGGCGTATCCTTGCCTATGTCTAAACGGTATTTTATATAGTACCGCATGTTTAACAATAGGCAAGGATATGCAGCTCATTCAACTGGCAATCGGCTGGCTCGTTGGGATAGCGCTCGCCGGATCGCTCAATCCACCTTTTCACTGGTGGGCTACGGTGACGGGGTTGGGGTTTGTGGTCTATTTGTTCGACCGTAGCTCACAACGTTGGGTGTCTCTGTCTGCGTTGTGTCTGCTGTTAGGTGGTCTTCGCGTTCTTATCGCACAGCCGCTCCTTGGTCCCCTGCATATCGAGCAGTGGGCTGATGGAGCAGAGCGCACTCTGATAGGATACGTGGCTGAAGAACCGCGCCGTGATGATTTCGGCCAGAAGGTAGTCGTCGCCGTCACGCACACGGTTACGCCAGAACGACTCTCGCCAGCAGAAGGTCGAATCCTGGTGCGGCTGCCTCCCTACCCACCTTATTTTCCAGGTGATCGACTACAGCTCGAAGGCCGTTTGAGTAGACCCGACCCTGCCCGGCGAGCAGGTGAATTCGATTATCGTGCTTACCTGGCTCGCCAGAATATCTTTGTGATCATGAACCGCCCAACCGCGATTCGGCAACTCGACACTCCAGCCGGAGACTGGGGTATCTCCGCTATTAGCCGGTTTCGCGAACATTGTCGGCGGATCGTGTTGCGCCTTCTCCATGAACCACAAGCAGCACTGGCGATCGGTATTCTCCTGGGGATTCAGGCTGGCTTGCCGGAAACGACCCGTAATGCCTTTGCTGCAACCGGTACCTCGCATATTTTGGTTGTGTCAGGTTGGAATTTCAGCATCGCCGCCGCTGCACTGACCGGCCTCGCCCGTCTGTTACGATTGCCACCATGGCCAGCTTTCTGGTTGAGTCTGGCGGTGATGTGGGTCTACGCCGGATTCACCGGCGCATCGGCAGCCGTTGTGCGGGCAGCAATGATGGCCAGTCTTGCCCTCCTGGCTCGTACTGTGGAGCGTCAGAGTGAACCCTGGCGTCTCTTGCTTGCTGCCTGCTGGTTGCTGACGTTGATCAATCCCTACACGTTGTGGGATTTGGGATTTCAACTGTCGGCCTTGGCAACTGCCAGTCTCTTCGCATTTGGCAAGCCGGTTGATGTCTGGCTAGATCAGATGCACTGGCCGACACATCCGATCTCGGCGGCGATGCGTGAGGCGCTCGGTGCTACGCTGGCCGCACAAGTGCTGACCTTGCCGCTTATGCTCTACCACTTCGGCAATCTCTCACTGATTGCGCCACTGGCAAACATCTTGATCGTGCCGATAGTACCATTTGCAATGTTGCTCGGTGGTTGTGCGCTGATAGGCGGTCTGATCTGGTTACCTCTAGGCCAATGGCTAGCACTCGGGGCCTGGCTTCCGCTCAGTTGGATCAACAACGTGGCCACCATCCTATCACAGCCGGCCTGGGCCGTTGTATCGTTCCCTACGTTTCCACTCTGGGTATTGGTAATCACCTATGCCGCTATTGCCGGTGCCTGGTGGTGCTGGCTGCGTCATGTGGTATGATGAAAGAAGCAGACCGCTTCCAATAAAGGAATACACTATGGTCCAGATCGCCCCATACGGTACTTGGCGCTCACCAATCTCGGCTGCTATGCTGGTCAGTCGGCAGGTCAGTCTGAACTGGCCGCACATCGACGGCACTGACATCTACTGGGTTGAAGGTCGGCCCCAGGAAGGTGGACGTAACGTGCTGGTACGTCGCACAGTTGATGGCTCGATTAGCGATGTTACACCGGTTGGGATGAATGTTCGCACATTAGTGCACGAGTATGGTGGACGTAGCTTCGTCGTTGATCAGGGAGAGGTCTTTTTTGTTGAGTTCAACGATCAGTGCCTCTACCGACAACGACCTGGTGAAGCACCGGTTGCTCTTGGTACTCCAGCGGGAGTGCGCTTTGCCGAGATGCTGGTTGATCGCCAACGCAACCGGCTGATTGCAGTTGCCGAAGATCATCGCGAGCGCGGCGAACCCCAAAACTACCTCGCGGCGGTTGACCTGACCGACGGTATGATAACCCCACTGCGCACCGGACGTGATTTCGTCGCTGCACCACGTCTCAGTCCTGATGGAGCCTGGCTGGCATGGTTGGCATGGGATCATCCCAATATGCCTTGGGATGCAGCCGAGCTATGGGTGGCACCGATCCAGACCGACGGCAGCCTTGGCGAGGGCCGCCAGCTTGCTGGTGGACCAGGTGACTCGTGTTTTCAACCTGAATGGACAACCGATGGTCACCTGTTGGTGGTAGCCGAACGTACTGGCTGGTGGAATCTTTATCGCCTTGACCTTGACGGTTCTGTTACACCCCTATACCCGCTCGAAGCTGAATTTGGTCAACCGCTCTGGCAATTGGGAATGCGCACCTACGTGCCGTTGGCCGATGGTCGTGTTCTGGCAACGTTCTTCCAGCAGGGTCGCTGGTATATGGTTGTGATCGACCGTGCCGGTCAGCGACAACCGATTGATCTGCCGGTCTCAGTCATTCATATTGTTAATGGATCGGATCATCGGATTGTATTTATTGGCAGTTCACCTACAACTCCGACCACGCTGTTTCTCCTTGACCTCACCGATCAAACAATTTCTCCGATTCGTTGCAGTGGTGATTTACCGGTTGACCCAGCGTATCTCTCGTTGCCTGAGATGATCAGCTTCCCTAGCGCCAACGGCCGTACCGCTTATGGTATCTTCTACCCACCCCACAATCCCGATTTTGCCGCACCGGAAGATGAACGACCGCCACTCCTGGTGATGATCCACGGTGGGCCGACAGCCGCTGCGCTGCCGACGCTCCGGCTCTCGATCCAATACTGGACGAGTCGCGGAATTGGTGTGCTTGATGTGAACTATGGTGGTAGCACTGGATTTGGGCGTGCTTACCGCGAATTACTCAATGGGGCGTGGGGTGTGGTAGATGTCGAAGACTGTATTGCCGGTGCTCAATTTCTCGCGGCCAGCGGCCGGGCCGATCCTGACCGTCTCTTGATAACCGGTGGCAGTGCGGGTGGATTTACCGTTTTGGCAGCCCTGGCCTTTCATCGTGTCTTCCGGGCTGGAGCCAGCCATTTCGGGGTTGCAGACCTGGCCGCGCTGGCGCGTGATACGCACAAGTTCGAGTCACGCTATCTCGACCGGCTGATTGGCCCGTATCCTGAACGGGCCGACCTGTATCAGGCCAGGTCGCCATTGCACCACGCCGATCAGATTACTAGCCCGGTTATTTTCTTTCAAGGGTTGGAGGATAAGGTGGTCCCTCCTGATCAATCGGAAAGAATGTACGAAGCCCTACGGTCACGAGGCATCTATACCGAGTACGTACCATTTCCTGGTGAGCAACACGGTTTTCGTAAGGCGGAAAATATTATTACGGCTATCGAGCGCGAACTGGCATTCTACGGGAAGGTGCTCGGATTTACACCGGCCTTATAAGGTATCGGCTTAACAGAACGATCGTCTCCCCACCCCACCGCCGGTCATGCCCGTCACTCCATCAGGAGTGACGGGTTCTCAACCTGCACACATCACGTGCTCCTCGACAAGCACTACTGCCCAATCAGGAGGGGCGGGTGCTAAGAGCCTAATCAAAAATCGCTCCAGCCACCCCACGTTCCCCGTCCTCCCCTCCGCCGTGGGAGAGCAGACGGGGGCTAGGGGGAAGGTGAGGGCTGCCAAGCGTGCTCCGCAGTACAAGTGCTGAAACCGTTGAACCCCTGTTCTGGCGCGAAGAGGAGACGTATACGTTAACGTTCGCGCATCAAAGCAAGATGACGCTTTGATCATCTTGTGCCCCTTCATTGATAATCGGTTGCGTGCTATACTTAAACCATCAATGAGACCAGATGAGGGAGTACGGCCTTGAGCACGGAGCCAGCCGTCTTGCTTGAACGCGCTACAGCAATCGTCAACGCCCAACTCACCGAACTGCGCCAGTTATACCAGGCTGCGCTGCAACAACAAGAGAGCCTGGTACAACGAGTACGTCTACTTTCACGGCAACTTGATGAAGCGGTCATTCAAGAACAATTTGCCCGTGAACGTGGTCTGTCAACCGTGGCTGCAGCAGCACGAGTTCATCAGTTACGCACCGAGCACACTGCCGCTGCGACAACCGAATCCGAACTGCGACGGGCACTGCGCCAGCTTGACCAGCTCATTCGTCAGATCGAAATGAGTAGTACAACCCTAACCCGTAACGCAGAGGGGGTCGCAGCCGATCCCTGGGTCCAGGCGTTACGTGCTCAGATTATTAAGGGACGCGAAGAAGAGCGCATCCGTCTGGCCCGTGAAGTGCACGACGGCCCGGCGCAGGTGCTTGCCAATGCAATGATGGGTGTCGAAGTCTGTCAGAATCTGTTGCAAGAGCAACAACTGGATCGACTAGGCGCGATCTTAAGTCAATTGGGCGATAGCGTGCGTGAGGGGTTACGCGAAGTACGTAGCTTTATTGCCGATCTCCGTCCTGGAAAACTTGAAGAACAGGGATTGGTGGCTGCACTTCACGAATATATTCGCCGTTACCGGGATACAGTAACGAATCCTGTTCATTTTGAAGCAGATTCAGTGCCACGACTCCCTGGCGAAGTCGAAATTGTCCTGTACCGTATCGTACAGGAAGCATTGCAGAATGCACGCAAACACGCACGCGGCGCCCCGGTACGAGTAACCCTTACGGTACGCAAAGACCGACTATACCTATCGATTCGTGATGAAGGGCCAGGCTTTGATCTCCGCGAAGTAAGCCGTCGCGCCGGTCGAGAAAGCTGGGGATTGACCAGTATGCGCGAACGTGCCGAACTGGTTGGCGCACAACTAACGGTCATTACTCGTCGCGGCGCCGGTACCGAAGTACAGGTGACCATGCCCTTACCTTGATATGCGATAGGGTATTGACCATTACCTACGAGGAAATAAACAGCAGAGGAGTCGCCTGTGGCAACATCGGCAAAAATAAAAGTATTGGTCATTGACGATCACCCGCTCTTTCGTCAGGGTGTCCGCTGGAGCTTAGAAAGCGCATCTGATATTGAAGTGGTGGGAGAAGCCGAGAATGGACAAGAAGCAATTAAGCTCACAGAACGGCTCTTTCCCGATGTTGTCCTCGTCGATATTAACCTCCCTGGCTTGAATGGCCTGGAAGTGGCACGAGTAATCAAGCGGCGTGAACCGCGAACCGGTATTATTGTGCTCAGTGTCTACGAAGACGATGAGCAACTGTTTCAGGCGATTAAAGTCGGCGCTGCGGCTTTTACGTCAAAAGATATTAGCCCTGAAGAACTGGTCCACATGATCCGTGAGGTCGCACGTGGTCGCTACCTGATAAATGATGCCGTACTGGCACGCCCAAATGTCGCGGCCCGCGTGTTACATCAGTTTCGCGAACTGGCCGCAACAGATGAAGAAGATGGCACGAATCTGTTCGCACCGCTTACCTCACGCGAAATTGAGATTCTCGATTGCATTGCCCGTGGCCTCTCAAATAAAGAGATTGCCAATGAATTAAGCATTAGCGGTCAAACTGTTAAAAATCATATTACCTCGATTCTCGCTAAGCTACAGGTTAATGATCGAACAATGGCGGTGATTGTTGCGATCAAAAAGGGCTGGATTAAGATGGGCTATTCGCAGTCATCTGAGGGATAGTTGGTTAAAGAATGTGGAAGTGTGTCTGAACGATGCTTCTGCTTCGCATTCTGTAGTATCGATGGAACCCGCGCCTGTCTCTGGGAACACCATCGAGTGGTTGGAAACCGTCCCTGCTGTCGTGGCGACGAGCATCAGCACGACTCGGAAACGTGAAGCACGTGCCACGAACAGAAGTGGTCACAAGCAACCGTCGGCAAAGGAACGTTCAGATACGCAAAAGAGAATATCGCGAAAGCAGTTCTCAACCGGTTTCATCCTCCCCTCCCGCTCCCCATACGAGAGCGGAATGGAAATGCGGAAAGGGCAAAGGCGCGCAGCTTCCTGTCGCAAGGTGGTCTGCGGCTAAGCTCTTATTGTCTTGCCCAATATGCCCGTCACCGCATCGATAGGGACGGGATGGGAACCCACTCCTATGACTACCCGCGCAGGACGTGAACCAGCAGTTCTAATCTGAGGGAAACCGCATGGGTCAGGGATTGCCGCCAGTAGGGGCTTGAGTTCGTCGGTATCGTTTCTTTGTTGAGCCATTCGGTCATCGAATGGAATCTGAAACTGAGAACGAGGAAAAGCCCTAATGAGCCACTTCTCAACAGACCGATAGCACCCCGGTCGTGTTATACTACATGGTTAGATACTAATATGCACACGAGAACCGCTATGCTGGATGCAGACAATCTTGCTGCTCTGACAGTTGCCGAACTAGTCGAGCACGTGCGTGAATTGCGTCATGCAAATGCCCAACTGCGTCGGCAGCTACGCCCGCTTGGGCCACCACTGGCTGCTCAGGCATTGACCGAAGAGTTGATCCGACAGACTGCACTGCTCACGCGGCTCGGTATCGAGTTTCGTGAGGATATGGATCCAACAGCACTCGTGCAACAGGTTCTCCAGAGCATTACCGTACACCTACCGGCAGATGAAGCCACGATTATCCTCGTCGGGCCTGACCAGACTCCACAACACGCATTGACCGTCTCCTTGGGTGCACCGCGTCCCCTGTCGAACGAGCGGGCTGCCGAACTTCTGACACACGGGAGTGCAGGTTGGGCCTTGCGTCACGGTAGCAGTGTCATCTTGCTCGATCTTGCCGGTGAAACGCAGTGGTTTCAGTTGCGTGAAGCAGCGACCGCAACTGGCTCTGTCGAACCGAGCAATGGCAGCCTAATTGCCACACCGATCCGCCAATCAGCCGCGACCATTGGGGTACTGACGGTCTATCGACTGGCGACTCACGCTTTTGGCAGCCACGAGCTGATGTTGATCGAAAGTATCGCTGCCCAGATCGGGATAGCTATCAGTGCAGCTCGTTTCCATCAGCAGCACCGGCTCCGTCAGCAGCATATGTTAACGCTGCTCAACTTCCGTCAGGTGGCCGGCAGCGATCATACAGCGGGTGATGTGGCTGGGCAATGCCATCAGATTGCAAAGGAAGTATTTGCTGCCCGCTGGGGCCTGCTCTTCCTACGCCCAACACCACAGGGTCAGCCTGAATGGATTATCCCTACCAATGTGTCACTTGAAGCGCCTGTAGCGGCAGCGGGTGGCGCCGTCAAGCTGACGGTCGAGAGTCAAAGTGTGGTTACAATGGCGCTCACCGATGAGCAAACCTGTATTGCGATACCACTCATGCACGACGGTCATGCGATTGGGGGGCTGGCTTTAGGCTACAGCGGCACCCAACTAAACCCATCGACGATTGATTGGAATCTGCTAGACTTGTTTGCCCGTCAGACAGCAACCATTTGTGCAACGCTGCAATTAGTGGCCCGCTTACGAGAACAAACCCAGTTGCTGGAAGAGCTGGTTACCGAACGTACCAACCAATTGCAGCGCTCACGTGATCTGCTCCGCATCGTCTTCGACAGCCTGCCAGAAGGGATTGCCCTCTTTGATGAGACTGAGCGGTTGGTCGCTATTAATACTGTGTTCGCCAACCAGATAGTTGGCCGTCATCCACGAGAACTGGTCGGCAAAACATACGCCCAACTGCTACGAATACTGGAACGAGCTGCACCGACAGCGATTGAATTTCTTGCCCAGCGTCAAGAGCACCAGCATCTGCGTATACGACAGGCTTTACCGGAAGGTGAACGTTCGTATCTTATCGAACGATTAGAGATTCCGCCCTCGCATGGGCAGCCTGCATCACGACTCGAACTCTGGCGTCGCGAAGTGTAACCGTTGTTTGTAAACAGACCCATACCTGCAATGCCATACTTGCACATTACACCAAACGGGATTCGTATCCTGATCGAAGAACTGCCACACACATACTCGGTCGCGATCGGTTGTTTCATCGACATCGGTGCCCGGTACGAGCCGGCAGAGCTGGCCGGGGCTGCCCATTTTATCGAGCATATGCTCTTCAAGGGAACCAGGGCATACCCGACGGCACACGCTATCTCGCTGGCCATTGAAGGCGTTGGCGGCTATCTCAACGCTTCTACCAGTTATGAAACGACCGTCTTCTATGCAAAAGTTGCGGCAATTCATTTCGCCCGTGCGTTGCATGTGTTGAGCGAAATGGTCCAACGACCACTCTTTGAAGCAAGCGAGTTAGAAAAAGAACGTCGGGTGATTATCGAAGAGATTCGCGGCATTCAAGATAATCCGACTGAGGTAGTTCACGAATTACTACAACATACGATGTGGGGCGATCATCCATTTGGCCGCGATATTACCGGTAGCATTGCCACGGTCAGCGCCATCTCGCGCACTGAACTCTTACAGTTCTTCAGCCAGGGCTATCACGCTGGTAATCTGATCGTGTCAGTTGCCGGCAACGTTCATCACGAAGAGGTTATTCCGGCAATTGAACGGTCATTCGCCGATCTGCCAACCGGTCAGCGGCCAACGGCCTTGGCCGCGCCACCATTACCGTCTCAGCCTAGACTCAGTTTACTACCACGCGATATTGAACAGGGGAATTTCTGCCTCGGCATGCCCGGTGTGTCGTATCACGATCCTGATCGACGGGCTGTCCAGGCGCTCGACGCACTCCTCGGTGGTGGTATGTCGTCACGCCTCTTTCAGAAAATTCGCGAGGAGCATGGCCTGAGCTACAACATCGGTTCGTACCACAACGAGTTTGCCGATACCGGTATGTGGGTCATCTATGCCGGTGTTGAACCAGAAGCACTTCGTGATGCGGTAGCGATGACACGCACGGTACTTCACGATCTGGCAGAGCATGGTCCCACCGAACAAGAACTGGTCACTGTGAAAGAGCAACTCAAGGGAAGTTTATTACTCTCGCTTGAAGACACCTGGTCAATTGCCTCGCGCAACGCCGTCAGTCTGCTGCGTTACCAAACGGTACCGCCGGTCGAACAAATTATCGCCGAGTTCGATGCGCTGACGCTGGCCGATTTGCAACGAGCTGCACAGCGGTTGATCGGTAGCGAACAACAGTGGCTGGCGGTAGTTGGACCGTACAACGATGAGGATCAAGCCGATTTGCAAGCCTTGCTAGAAGGGTAAAGCCCCATGGTTAAGAGGGTAGCAATCGTTGGCGCCGGTGTTGCCGGATTAGCGGCTGCCCGTTCGCTGGTTGATGCTTATACCGATATTGTACCGGTTGTCTTTGAAAAGAGTCGTGGCGTTGGGGGACGAGCTGCTACCCGGCGTATCGGCGATTTCTGCTTCGACCACGGCGCGCAGTATGTTAAGGCACCAACTCCTGCCATCCGCGATTTGATCGTCGCTACTGGCGATGCGGTAACCATTGATCGTCCGGTCTGGACCTTCACTCGCTCAAATACGATTGCACCCGGCGATGTCGCTTTGGCCGATGAACAGAAATGGACCTGGCCGACCGGCATTACCCGACTGGCAAAGTATCTGGCCAGCGGGATTGATGTTCGTATAGAGACCACCGTTGCCAGCTTGAACCGTGAGGGTGACGCCTATCGCTTGTTCGCCGACGATGGTCAGGTATTAGGCAACTTTGCCGCAGTCGTGCTTACGGCGCCTGCACCACAGTCGGCAGCAATCTTGATGGCGGGCAATTTCAGCGAAGCGAACGATCTGGTCGAGGCGTTACAAGCAGTACAATACCGGCGTTCAATCAGTATCACGGTCGCCTTTCCGCAACGACCAGTAGTCCCGTGGTACGCTCTGGTCAACGTTGATCGCCAACATACGATCAGTTGGCTGGCATGCGAACACGATAAACCAAACCGTGCTCCACCCGATCACGGCCTGTTGATCGCCCAGATGAGCGATGCCTGGGCTACAGCCCACTGGGATGAGTTGCAAAAAGGAACATATACGCTCAGCGAAGCCCCATCACCAGTTATCGAGGCACTTGCTGACATCAAGTCGTTGATCGGTAATTTAGGAGCACCATACTGGATTAATATCCAACGCTGGCGTTACGCGCTGCCCGATACTGCCACCCCCTTGCGAAGCTACGAGCGCATTGTGATCGCCGGCGACCTGATCGGTGGACAGGGACGGGTCCATCTTGCGATTGAAAGTGGCTGGCAGGCTGCCAACCAGATTCGTGCTCTCTTGTTGTGAGGACGTGCTTATGACAACGACCATGTGGCCACCAATCTTCGATGGACACAACGACGTGATCCTCGATCTGTATCGACCACGCCCCGGTACAGAGCGTAGCTTTTTCGAGAGTAGCCCACACGGACATCTCGACCTCCCGCGTGCCCGCAAAGGTGGATTCGGTGGCGGATTCTTTGCTATTTACGTCCCTCCACCACCTGCTGCCGAGATGCCATCAGACCATTTGCCCGATCCTCCATATCATTTGCCACTACCACCGACCCTCAATCACTCTTACGCATTGCAAACAACCCTGGCCATGGCAGCACGCCTCTTTCGATTAACACAGGAATCCAACGGTCAGGTGCGACTGTGTCGTACAGCCAATGCAATCCATGAATGCCTTACTAACGGTGTCATCGCAGCCGTTTTCCATATCGAGGGCGCTGAAGCGATTGGTCCCGATCTCGATGAACTAGAGGTACTCTTCCAGGCCGGATTACGTTCACTAGGGCCGGTCTGGAGTCGGCCAAATATCTTTGGGTACGGCGTTCCCTTTGCCTTTCCCGCCTCACCGGACATCGGGCCGGGGCTGACTGACGCCGGTAAGGCGCTGATCAAAGCCTGTAATCAATTACGCATTCTGATTGATGTTTCTCATCTGAACGAAGCCGGTTTCTGGGACGTGGCTCGACTGAGTGATGCGCCACTGGTGGCAACCCACTCCAATGCACACGCCATCTGTCCAAGCAGTCGTAACCTTACCGATCGTCAGCTTGCTGCCATTCGTGATTCTGATGGAATGGTTGGGTTGAATTTTGCCGTCACGTTTCTGCGTCCTGATGGCCGTCGTGATGCCAGTATGCCAATTGACGTGATGGTTCGGCACGTGCAGTATTTGGTTGAACGGTTAGGTATAGACCGGGTCGGCTTTGGATCGGATTTCGATGGCGCCCTCATGCCGCAAGCCATTCATGATGCGAGTGGCTTACCCGTCCTCTTGCAGGCGCTTGCCGATGCAGGATTCACACCGGCTGAACTACGGAAATTGGCTTACGAGAACTGGCTGCGCGTGTTGCGCTTGACGTGGGGCGAATAGAACTTGCAGTGCACAATCTGACGGAATTGAAAGACACAAACTATCACCATTATGCTATGATGACCTCCAGCAACAACTCTCGCTGCAATCTGGATTTAGTGTATGAAACGCATCAGCCGGTTTATCTTCACCATCATCGCCTTCCTGATCAGTTTGTTGCTATTCATTCCGCCAGCAGCGGTTTATGCCGATCTACCACGTCTTAGCGTGACGCCGACCAGCCTTTCGGCTACAGTCGAGCTTGGCAGTACCACAACGCTCAACCTCACGATTACCAATACTGACAGTAATCCATCGACGATCCATCTCTACACCGGCTATCCACCACCAGCAGCCCCGGCAATGATGGCCACACCGCTCAGTATTCCGGTGCCGCTACCTCAGCAGCAAGAACGGATCGATCCTGATCTGCAAGCAGAATTGCGCAACGGCACGACACGCTTCCTCGTCTTTTTTGCCGACCGTCCAGATCTAGGTGCAGCCTTTCTCATCCGTGATTGGGAAGCACGCGGTGAATATGTGTACCAAACACTTACCAGCCATGCCGAACGGAGTCAACAAAGGGTGCGGGCGATGCTTGACGCACTCGGCGTTCGTTACCAGCCACTCTGGATTGTGAATGCACTGCTGGTCGAAGGTGATGCGACACTGGCGCAAGCCCTGGCCGCTCACAGCGACGTCGCAATGCTCACCGCCGATCACGAATTGCAGATGACTCCACCGGCCACGACATCGACGGTATCCTGTTCTGCCACCTCCAACAACGTGTGCTGGAATATTGCTCGCATCGGCGCCGATCGAGTCTGGCGCGAGTTTGGTATCACCGGCAGTGGGATCACCGTCGCCAATATTGATAGTGGGGTCAAATATACCCATCCAGCCCTCGTGAATCAGTACCGTGGCAATCTCGGCGGCGGCAGTTTTGATCACAACTACAACTGGTTCGATCCGGTTGGAAACCAACCGGCGCCGGTCGACTCGGGAAACCATGGGACGCATGTGATGGGCATCATGGTTGCCGATCCGCCTGGTCAACCGGCTATGGGCGTTGCGCCAGGCGCACGATGGATTGCGGCCCGTGCTTGTAGTGTGACCAATTGCAACGATAGTGATATTATTGCTGCCGCGCAATGGATGCTGGCGCCTACCGATCTCAACGGCAATAACCCGCGCCCCAGTCTGCGGCCCCACGTGCTGAACAATTCATGGGCATTTGACACGGGCGGTAATCAGGTGTATAGCGGCTATGCCACTGCCTGGCAAGCAGCCGGTATCTTTGTTGTATTTGCCGCTGGCAATATCAATAGTAACTTCACCGGCTGTAGTTCAGTTGCGTCACCCGGTGATTATCCGAACGTCGTTGCGGTTGGCGCTACCGATCAAAATGATCTCGTAACGAACTTTAGCCGGATTGGACCAACCACTGATGGTCGTATCAAGCCCGATCTGGTCGCCCCTGGCGCCAGTATTGTCGCTACCGTATCAAATTCAAATCTCTACGGTTCACTCTCTGGCACTTCGATGGCCGCCCCGCATGTGGCCGGTGCAGTGGCCCTACTCTGGGCGGCGAAACCTGAGCTGATCGGTGATTACAATGCCACCTATTCCCTGCTTACCAGTACTGCCCTGCCGATTACCGTAGATAACCGATATATGGGTTCATCACACAGCAACTGCCGGCCAACAACGGTACCGAATAACATTTATGGATATGGCCGACTTGACATCTTTAAGGCTGTCGCTGCTGCCCGCGTGACGGTGCCGTGGCTGGTTTTACCATCTTCAACATCGCCAACGCTGGCTAGCAACGGGAGTCTAGATATCGAGATTACGCTCGATGCCCGCCGCGTAGCAGGTCCAGGTATCTATACCGCCCGACTACTCATATACGACAACGATCTCACGAATCCACCAATTGTGGTACCGGTCACCATGACCGTACCGGTTCGTGCAACCCACGCAACGATCAGCGGAACCGTTACTGATAGTGAGACGGGTAACCCGCTGCGCGGTACCGTAACGACTGCACATGGCCTGACCGTAACAACCAACGCCACCGGCGTCTACAGTATGACGGTACCTGGCGGCGTGACGCAGCACCTGACGATAAGTGCCAGTGGTTTTGCGCCGTACACGCAATCTGTTACACCATCTGCGGGAAGTTCAGTGACGCTTAATGCAGCCCTTGATCCGTTACGGCCCAGGTTGACTGTTGTCCAAGACCTGCTGACCGCAACGGTTGATTTCAATCAGACTGCACCGATCACATTGCCACTGCGAAACGATGGTAATCTTCCCCTCAGTTACACGCTACAGATCGATCCAGAGCCATACGGTGTCTGGCGGAGTGATGAGCCAGATGGACCGACTGGAGGCTGGATTGATCCACCACTTGATGCGCAAAATCTAACGCTGTTCGATGATGGAACCAGTACGGGGATTGATCTCGGCTTTGATTTTCCCTTCGGTGGTGCGTACTACCGAACTATTTACATTAGCGCCAACGGGATTATCGCCTTTGCCCCGTTTAGCAACTCGACCATCTACTTTGAACCTAGATGTCTACCCCTTGCCGAAACCACTGCACCAGCCATCGTGCCTCTGCATGTCGATTTCAATAGTGCAGAAGGTGGTCAGATCAACATTGCGCGCATGAGCACCGGTGCACTTATTACATGGGATAACGTGCCCATCTACGGCACGAACCGTAGGCTGAGTGTGCAGGCACTGCTACAATCGAACGGTATTATTCGCTTCCATTATCGCAACGTTGCCAACCTGCAAAAGAACGACATGGGGGCCATTGGTCTACAGTTAGGCGAGGTGACGCAATCAATTGCTTGCGACATTGCCGGTGCCAATCAGTTACCACTGACACTCACCGATGGTCTGGTCATCGAGTTGCGACCACAAATCAACCCGCAGGTCTGGTTGAGCATCAGCTCAGCCAGTAGTGGGAATATCAATGTCGGCGAACAGGTGAATGTCCAACTCGCGAGTCGCTGGATTGGGCCACTGTATGCTACACAGCAAGCGAGACTCCGTATCATCAGTAATGATCCGCAGCGCCCGGTAACAGTTGCGCGGATTCGTCTGAACGAGGGTAATCCGGCACCGTATCAGATCATACTGCCAATTATTTATCGGTAATCTGCAACATAACGCTGGTGAATCCAGTCTAAGTGTTTAAGGTATGTTCCTGGTTGCTTAAAGGGGGCGGGCTGCTGGCCTACCTCCGACGATGCGAGGGAGAACTCATCACGCGCTGCATCAACACAATACACCATCGGAGCAGGGTACACCTACTGCCCCCTCTTGCATCCGCCATCCTCACTGCTAGAGAGGGAAACACGTTGAAACCCCCTCCTTTCAGCCGCAGCAGAGCCGGTCTGAAGAGGTAAGATGGTTTCAGAATCGTACACTCAACAACGATGGGGCAAGAGGTCACCTCGACTGCTATACCGGCATATACATGTTTCTGAGAGAAGCGCACCAGATATGTGAGGACGTAAGATTCGTTTATCTGAATTCGCTATGAACAAACACCAGGATGAGGTCTTTGCGCCGATTGATATCGATCATGTGCTTGAGCGCGTGGCAGGCGGCAACGAGACAGAGGTGTATCGAAGTGATGATCATCGCTTTGTCGTTAAGTTAAAAGGCGAGATGGGGAGTCGCGACGTAGCGGCAATGCTTGCCATTGCCCGGCAGATGAAGCAGGCTGCACAACGTTTTGCCGCGTGTCTTGGCGCAAAGCATTCTATCCCCACTTTTTTCGTCCTGAGTCGCGATCAGGCTGGTTTCGTACACGTGTTGACAATTCAACCTTACCTCCACAGCGCGCAGGTCTTGGCCAACGTTGATTGGAAGGCCATTCCTCGTGAGCAACGGCGTCAGATAGGTCATGACCTGCGACAGATCATCAAACGCGCTATCGGCTGCCTGTTTCGCACTGGTCACTTACCCGATCTCTACGGGCGAGTGAGTACAAACCCCGAAGAGCGTCGGCGTCGTAAGCAGTTACGCTACTTGCCCGAACGGATATGGAGTTTTCTCGTCAAGTGTACAATTCTGCGTTCGCAAAACTTAATGCCTACTAACGAGCAACTACCGCGCCTTGTGTTAATCGACTACGATGAAGTTCGACGTCACGCATTGTATCGAGTAATCTACTTTCTAGCCCGTCTGATGCTCTTCATCCGCGATCTTGTGATTATCAGATGGGAATTAGAGCGTTGATCGGGGTAATCACAGTTCAAATAAGAATGAGATTGTCCTCTTGCTTATATGGCACCTTAGAGCCTACGAGAACTATCTCATTCCAGAACATGCGGGTTAGGCATCGTGGTCATTTTCGATGCGCTAGTGGGCAGGTCCGATTGGAAAGGGTACGACGGCGCTAGGCTGGTCGCCCATCAGGCGGGAGCCACTGACGGGGTTCATCACGTCGTAGACGTAATGACGAGGTATTCGGAGATAGGTGCCTTAGTTATTAACACGCTGGTCGCAGTTAGTTAGTAAACAGAAATGCTCGCCTGATTTGCGATAGAGTACAGGCATCTCGTTATCCAACGGCTATTGCGAGAACGTTCATTCCGCCTCGGCGATAAACTGCAATAATTCGCGCCAGCGCTCAATCGGCTGGGCGCCGGAAAGCAGTTGGTTATTGACGAAGAAGACCGGTGTACCGAAGATGTGCAGTGCGTGCGCCTCGCTTACGTGGCGCGCAATAACGTCCTGCGTTGAGGGACGCTCGATACAGGCTTGCAATTCCGCTCGATCAAGACCAAGATCAGCCGCGATGGTCATTATTTGACGATGTGCGGTGCTGGCATCACTATCCCAGACATCACCCGCGGCAAAGAGTGCATTGTGCATCGCCCAGTAAGTACCCTGTTCACCAGCACAGATCGCGGCTAGCGCTGCCAGTTCTCCTTGCGGACTGGTTATCGGGAACTGTTTAACTACGTAGAACACCTGTCCCCTTTCAACAAATTCGTCAACCAATTGCCGAAAGGTAAACTGGTGATGGCGACGGCAAAAGGAGCAACCAAAATCCGTAAACTCAACGATGGTGATCAGTGCATCAGGATCGCCAAGTATCGCATAGGGTTCGGCGCTCAAACCGAGCTGCGCCATCGCAGCAGTGATGACCCCCGCTGTCGAAAGAACTGCTGTTGGTCGTGAGGTTGGGGTAAAGGCAGGGATTGGGTTTTCGGCCAGTCGTATAATCCTTGAGGTAGGAGTAACTTTAAGGAGGGGTTCAGGAGTCACCGTTGGGAGGCGCGGAATGGTAGGTGGCGGCGGTACCGGCGCCGCCGCCGTACAGCCGATCAGCCAGATCAAGATGCTCAATACGAGCCATTGCTGATGCATGATTACTCACTCACTTCTTGCGGTGCAACAACCAGACCTAACTCGCGCAGAACCTCGTCCATGTGCTTCACCAGCACAATCTCTAGTTGCTCTTTGGCCTCAGCAGGAACTTCGCGGAGATCGATTTCATTCTCTTTCGGTAACAGTACCTTCCGCACTCCGGCCCGCTGAGCCGCTAGCAGCTTCTCTTTCACCCCACCGATGGGTAAGATCTTACCACGAAGCGTTACTTCACCGGTCATTGCGATCCGTTTATCAACTTCACGCCCGGTCAGAGCCGAAATCAGCGCACTCGCCATCGTAATTCCGGCTGAAGGCCCATCTTTCGGTACAGCTCCAGCAGGAACGTGAATGTGAATATCACGCTTCTGAAAGATTTCTGGGTCAATCCCCAATTCGTGAGCCCGCGAACGAGCGTAAGTTACCGCCGCCCGTGCCGATTCCTTCATCACATCGCCCAATTGACCGGTAAGGATCAATTGCCCATTGCCCGGAATCACGCTCACTTCAACAAAGAGCACATCACCGCCGGTGGGTGTCCAGGCCAGACCGGTAACTACGCCGACCTCATTTTCGCCGAGGATGGATTCGCTGCGGAAGCGCGGTGGACCCAGCAGTTCATCGAGATCGGAGGCATCAATCTGAGTTGGCAAATCTTGGCCGCTAGCCAGTCGAGTTGCCATTTTTCGATAAATAGCCCCAATCCGGCGTTCCAAATCACGCACGCCTGCCTCGTGGGTATATTCACGAATCAGACGTTGTAAAGCGGCATCGGTCAATACCGGTCCCCGATCAACCATGCCCTGTTCCTTCCGTTGACGCGGAATTAGGTAACGGCGGGCAATCTCGGTCTTCTCTTGCTCGGTATAACCAGCCAGATCGAGTAATTCCATCCGATCAAGCAGCGCAGGCGGGATGGTATCGGCCCGGTTTGCCGTACAAACGAAGAGCACTTTGCTCAAATCAAACGGAACGTCGAGATAGCGATCAACAAAAGCGACATTTTGCTCAGGATCAAGCACTTCGAGCAATGCCGCTGCCGGATCGCCCTGGAAGCCAATACTAAGCTTGTCAACCTCATCAAGCAGCAAAACCGGATTGTTGCTCCCAGCGCGACTCAAGCCTTGGATGATACGACCGGGTAACGCACCGATGTAGGTTCGTCGATGGCCGCGAATTTCGGCCTCATCGCGTACACCGCCAAGGGCAACCCGCACGAACTTACGACCGAGCGCACGGGCAATCGAGGCGCCGAGGCTCGTCTTCCCAACACCGGGCGGCCCAACGAAGCATAAAATCGGACCACGGGCTTCGCCGCCTTGCCCTTCTTCCTGGCGAAGCTTACGCACCGCCAGATATTCGACAATGCGCTCTTTGATGCGCTCAAGATCGAAATGGTCCTCATCAAGTATCTGTCGAGCCTGGACAATATCAAGATTGTCTTCAGTGCTGGTGTGCCACGGCAAATCGAGTAACCAATCGAGATACGTCCGTGCGACCGTATATTCAGCCGCACCGGGTGGCATCCGTTCCAGACGCGACAATTCACGCTCGGCTTCCTGACGCGCCTCAGCCGGAAGATTGGCCTCTTCAATCCGACGCCGCAACTCAGCGATCTCAGCAGCGTGATCATCGGTCTCGCCCAATTCACGCTTAATCGCTTCGAGTTGTTGGCGTAATACATATTCACGCTGATTCTTCGAGACCTCTTCCTGAGCTTTACGACCGATGAGTAGAATCTCTCGTTCGCGTTCGAGGAAACGCAAGACCAGTTGCAGTCGCTCGGCGACATCGAAGGTATCAAGCACCGTCTGCTGGTCATCAAGACTCAAATTGAGATTGGCAGCGATCAAATCGGCCAGCATTCCAGGATGCGGTGCATTCGCGGCCGCAATAGCTAGCTCATCGGGTAGATTCGGACTCTGCTCGACGATCTGCTGAAAGCCAGCCAGTGCCGCCCGTGCCAAGCCAGCCGTCTCAATCGAGACATCAACCGGGTCGATAGCAACAGTGATTCGGGCCTGCGGATACGGTTTGGTCGTAATCCATTGCTGTACCCGAATCCGGGCCTGACCCTGCAACAGCAATTGAACGCCACCCTGCGGGAGGCGCATCATCCGCACGATCAGCGCGGCGGTACCGGTCGAAGCCAGCATTGCCGGTTCAAACTCGGCCCCAGTTTGAACCCGACGAAAGACGCCGATGATCTTTGTTGAGAGCGCTGCTTCATCGACTAAACGTACCCAGGCATCACCACTAACCACTAACGGCAAGAACATGCCTGGGAAAAGCACAGCATTGTTTATCGGTAATACCGGCAATACTTCCGGAATGTCCGGCATTGGTAAACGTTGAGGAGAGGCACTGTCGCTCACGATTATTCTCCCTCCAGCACTGGAATAACGACCTGGCGCAGAGTATGTCTGGCAAGGGGTAAACGAATTTCAAGCAGACCGTGGAAGGAACGAGCACTGCTCTGTTCGGGATCAACGGCATGCTCGAATGGTATCTCAATCTGAAACATCCCAGCAGCGATCTCCATTCGGTGCAATCGCCGTAGGCCGGGCGGCAGCGTGAGCTGCCGTACCCCGGCGATTCGCACCCGTTCGGGATAGGCTTCAATCTGCACCGTGGTCGGATCAACACCGGCTAGCTCGATAACCAGAATGATCTCGCGATCGGTCTCAAAGATATTGAGCGGTGGCGACCACGGTCGAGTATCGAACTGAGCGTAAGGCAGTCGGGTACGCAAAATGCGAATATACGATGAGTCGCTCATTGCCAAAATCCTTTTCTGTCATAGCTCGATGATAAACGAGCGCTTGAAGAGTTCATAACGACGTTTGACCTGTCGTACCCGCCAGCCCAGCACCAGCAAAACGCTACCGATAGCGATGAAAAAAGCCGCGGCCAGAAAAGCTAAGAGTTCAGGCCAGATAATCACTGCAACACCTAAAGCAATCAAGGCCATACCCTGCAAGAGATAGAACCACCAAAGCGCCGATAGTTCGGCAGTTAGATAATCGAACGGTCGAAAATCGATAGAATAGACCGGCATAATACACCTCCTAACGGTATATGTTCACGTCAGCCTGTCCAACCCGATCACTTATTCGTACCAATCAGCATCAACCCAGTTCATATCGGGTTGCAGAGCACGTCGGTAAGCCAGTTCCGCACGGAGACGGGCAATTTCGCGTTGCATTGCCAGCATACGGCGACGCATATGCAAAATGACATCAACGGCATCCGACGGTACCCCTAAATCATCGATCAAACGGCGGATCAAACGCAATTCGGCAAACTCTGCCGCCGGCAACTCAGGGATTGGATGAATATACCCAAGATCAACAAGATGCTGCAAAACCGGTACCGGCAAACCCACTGTCAGCGCTAGGTCTTCTAAACTCCTCCGTCGCACTAACATAGGCGGCGTCTCCTTATCTTAGTATTGCAACTCGGCCAGTGTTACCGGCAACACCTGCTCGCGACCATCACGCAACACCTTGACCTGCACCGTCTCGCCAACTTGGGTTTGCGTTTCGAGGTAGACGATTAAATCCTGGCTGGTCGTTATTGGCTGATCGTTAATAGCGATTATCACGTCTCCCCCAAGTGGTAGATTGACGTTACCTACCCGTACCAGACGGTCAGGGCCACGTAACCCAGCCTGTGCTGCCGGCCCATTCATAACCAAATCAGCGATTAGCAAACCCTGGTCTGGCAATTGTACACCAGCCCGTCTGAATAAAGCAGCTCGCTGCGGCGTCAATTCGATCACGCGCACCCCTAACGATGGATGTGGATAACGACCGTCTCGGATCAAAACCGGTACAACTCGTTGGACAGTGCGTGCCGAGATGGCAAATCCAATACCAGCATTGGCGCCACTCGGACTAAGAATAGCCGAATTGACACCGATCACCTGTCCGGCGAGATTGAGCAACGGGCCGCCTGAATTACCAGGATTGATCGCGACATCAGATTGAATAACTTCGCCGATGAAGCGTTGGTTAGGGCTTTCAATGACTCGCCCCAACGCACTGACAATACCGAAGGTAAGAGTGCGTTCCAAACCAAACGGATTGCCGATTGCCAACACAAATTGACCTACGTACACTTGGGTAGAATCACCGATTGGCAAGGGACGGATCGACCCGGCGGGCAGATCAACTTTGATCACCGCCAGATCGTTTGATGGATCACTGCCAACAATCTGGGCGGGAACAGTCTGCCCATCGGCCAGGGTAACCTGTAGTTCATCGGCATCGGCAATCACGTGATAGTTCGTCACAATATGACCTTGAGTATCGTAGAAAAAACCTGAACCGCTACCCTGACGTGGGATCGGATTGAAGAAGAAATCATAACTGACCGAGCGACTAGTGATATTCACCACGCTCGATCCGGCTTCACGATACACGTCTGCAATTCGAGCCTCAAGGTCGGTCACGGACAGCGGGATCACCGTTGGCCCAACAGTTGGCGCTATCTGCATCGCCGGCGTCGGCGATGGTGAAACTGCAACAGCCGTCGGACGATTGCCAACCAATGCAGCCCAAACAAACGCACCGGCAATCATAGCCAGGAGCGCCAGTTCGAGTAACAGCATGATCCACCGTCCGCGTCCCGATTGACGTTCCATAGAAACCTCTTGTTTAGTGATACAACGTTCTAACGCCTACGACGACGTACCAGATCACGGAGTGTTGCTAGCTCGTCCTCGCTTAGCGGTTCAGGCAAGACCAATTTCACCCGCACAAAGAGATCACCCCGCTCTGACGGATTGTCGAGACGTGGCATGCCCTTACCGCGCAGCCGGAACACCCGGTCAGCCTGGGTTAACGGTGGTATCTTGAGCGTCACGGTCCCATCAATCGTCGGTACCCGCACTTCACCACCCACCGCAGCAGTGAAGGCGTCAACTTCAACTACTGATCGCAGATCATCACCATCACGTTCAAACTGCGGATGCGGCGCCACTTCAACGATCAGGTAGAGATCACCATCAGGTCCACCACCGATACCAGGCGCGCCCTGACCACTCAGACGCACACGGGTACCGGTTTGCACCCCACGCGGAATGCGCGCCTCGATCCGCCGGTTACCGACCTGAAGGGAGCGAGTTGTCCCCGAAAAAGCCTCTTCCAGGGTGATAGTGACCGGAACTTCGAGATCGCGTCCACGCGCACTTCGGCTCGTCCGCCGAAATTGTGGTTGACCGAAAATCGAACTGAAGAAGTCGGAGAAGGGACTGTCGGCGCCAAACAAGTCTTCGAGATCTTCTGGCGACACATTGTAGGTATAGACTTGTTGACCAGGCGCCGCCTGCCACTGGCTCCAGTTGAAATCACCACGACCACCGCTGCGCTGCCAGCGCTGATAGTATGAGCGCAGCTCGTCGTACTTGCGTCGCCGTTCAGGATCACTCAGCGCCTGATAGGCCTCATTTATTTCTTTAAAGCGCTCTTCAGCCTTTTTATCACCCGGATTGACATCGGGATGGTACTGCCGCGCCAGCTTGCGATAGGCTTGTTTAATCGCTTGTTCGTCAGCATCCGGGTTAAGGCCTAAGATTGCGTAGTAATCCTTGAATTCCATAGTTTCCCACACACGTGATGTTGTAAGATAGCGATGTTACCCGTGTGAGGCACGGAAGACCTCTCGACAACCAGTATCACGTCTTACCGGCACATACCGGTACACTTACCAGCGGAAGATTCCGGCCAGACCGTTAAAATCGCGTATCAGCCGCTCTTGAGCAGCACCGGTCACGAACTCCAGCCGGGTAGCAAAGGCGGCACAGGCATCGACCAACACATCACGGAGAGCAACCGGTTGCGGATCGCTGTCGGGGGCCAGTAAAACGGCCTGTTCACGACTGGCAGCCAATAGCCCTTCAGGGGTCATCCAGACCTGAGCGTCCAGATACCAGGGAGCGATCAGCAGACTCAAGCGACCCTCCTGCAACGCATTGAGCGTGGGATCAACCCCCCATACACCCGGTTGGCGCACAACCTGTTCGAGCAGAGATTGCTCGTGGGTCTGTTCAACCTGTTCTAATACCGGCATGACTTTCGCGAGCACATGAGCCGGTGCGGCATCGGGATGCGGCAGATCGGCAACATGCGCCACAATCATCTGTCGAACAGAACGGGGCAACAGATCGGCAAACTGTTTGGTTGCCTCTTCACGACCGAGTAATACCAGGCGACGCACCCGTAGATGATCAAGCGCACGCTCGGTTAACTCAGCCAAGCGTTGCAGGTAACGTACCGCAATATTCTCCATACGTCGGGCAAATCGGTCGCGATTCCCCATTGCCTGGGCCCGCAATGCCTCCCGCAGCCGTCGCGGATCGAACTGTGTTAATTGCTGCCAGAGATCGGACTCAACACTGCGGAACACATCAGTGTGCTCAACGATCTCGCCGAGGAAGACTTCAAAGAAGCGCCAGCCTTCGCCACGCAACCAGACAACGGCAGTGTGCTCGTACTGATCGAGAGCATAGATCAGCGGCGAAATATACGGCTCGCCCCAGCGCGCCTCAACCCGTCCGTTCCGCACATCAACCAAAGGTAAATTGATATGGAGCGGTAACCTCGTTACCGCAACGGTGGTGCTCTTGCGTTCGGCAGCAGGCGCTGCGGCAAACAGCGCCAGCGTGCGCGCCTCCGGCGCAAATTCAGCCTCAAGCGCTGTCAGCACCGCCTGTTCAATCTCTGCCGGTGCTGCGAGTGCCTTTACTGCGTTACGTGCACGCAAAACCCACGCTCGCCGTTCGTTTTCGGGCCTGGTTGGATCAACCTCAACGTACAGCGACAGCACTGGTGGCTGCAATTCACTCAACTCTGCGCGGAGCTGTTGCACTGCTTCCCGATCGATCATACGCACTTCCTTTCTGACAATCATCGCCACCAGCGGGCAATCACGTTGGCGATGATCGTCAATATCAGACTCACGACTAACATGGTGCCAAGCGGAATGAAAATCGTCAGGTTGTCGCGTTCGATCAGAATATCACCAGGCAGGCGACCCAACCATGGCAAACGTCCGGCAGCCATCATGACTAGCCCGATCACAACCAGCAGGATACCAACGCCAATTAACCAGCGGCCAATTTCCGTCATACGTACACCTCGATACGGGCACTGAAACAGCCCTTTTCTATCTGCTTGCTATTATGATGGCACGGTATTAGCTGCTGATCAACAGCTTGCTAACAATGTATTAGAATGTCTTTGTAGCAATGACTATGTTTCCCCATCGTCATGATACTCGATCTGAGCAGCGCCGCACCGGATACACCTGAAGAAACCCATTGCAACATGTGGAATTCATCCCCGATGATAGAGCAGCTTTATGAGGTATACTGCATGTAGGAACTTATTTCCTTATCTGTACAGGGTGAGACACTTGTTGAAATAGAAAGTGCAGAACGATGAACCAAAGACGTCAATCTTTTCCTACGCCGACCATGAGCGGATGGTCAATGTCAGCAATATTCTCCATCATTATCCTGTTGATGGTCGCAGTCTTTATTGTGAGTAATTCGGTGACGACCATTGAAGCCGGTACCAGAGGCGTACTGAAGACATTCGGCGAAATTACCGGTGTGCTCGACGAAGGTCTACACTTTCGCCCACCGTTTATTACCTCCGTCACCATCGTGGAAGTACGCACCCAGCGCTATGAGTCCAATTCAAGCGCAGCTTCACGTGACCTGCAAACCGTAACCACCCAGGTGGTCATCAACTACCGGCCTGACGCCAGCCAGGTTGATCGACTGGTACGCGAGATCGGTGTAGATTACGAACGCCGCGTGGTTGATCCCGCCATTCAGGAGGCGCTCAAAGCAGCAACAGCACGCTTTACGGCTGAAGAACTGATCACCCGTCGTCCTGAAGTGTCAGATTTGATCCTAAACATTTTGAGTGAACGCCTAACACCCCGTGGGGTCATCGTTGAAAGTGTCTCGATCACCGACTTCAATTTCAGTCCTGAGTTTGCCCGTGCTATCGAAGCGAAGCAGGTTGCCGAGCAAGACGCACTACGGGCCGCACGCGAGCTTGAACGGGCGCGGATCGAGGCCCAACAGCAAGTCGCTCGTGCTGAAGCTGAGGCAAAGGCTCGCCTCGAAATTGCTCGCGCTGAAGCCGAATCGCTCCGCCTGCTCGGTGAAGTCGTTTCTCCGCAATTGCTCCAATTGCGCTTTATCGAACGCTGGGATGGTGTCTTGCCGCGCTTGGTAAGTGGCGATAATGGCCTGTTGACCATGCTGAGCATTCCAAGCGACGGCATGCTAGGTGATACACCGGCGGCGACACGACCACGAGATGGTGAGCCGGTGACCGGAACTGCAGGTGGTGAGTAGAGTTGAAGACCGTTTCGTTGGAATGGGTAAATACGGCTGCACTTTGTCATCGATCTGGTGCAATCCCACCTTGAGATGGAGAGGTACGGTATCTCGTGCCTCTCCCTAGTAGTGACACTGCGTGCGGTACATCGTTGTTGAGACGACGGATTCTGCAACACAGAGACACGGAAAATACAGAGATGAATGAAACACAATGATGAGCCGTCATCGCTCACTGTCACGATTTCCAAATGAGAACGTCTCACACGTGTGCAGAATGACTTACCCCGATAATGGCCATCGGTTCTGAAAAACACGCTGACCAGGGCCTTTCAAGGTCTTCATCTTTTGGTATCACGAGAGCCACTTCGCTGTAACCGAATGGGGAGACATGCACGATGCATGTCATCCATGCGCGAGACGATCCCCGACTCGCGCGATTGCCCTTGGAGCGCGGGCCTCCGGCCTGCATCCTCCGGCGTGAAGCTGAAATCCGTCGTTTATCCCATCAACAAGCCATCAGGAGCGGGTTCCAATCCCACCTCACCCTCCCCCTTCCGCTCCCTTTGTGGGAGCGGAAGGGGGTTGGGGAGAAGGTGAGGGGTGTTAGGCGCACGTCGCCGCACAACGTTGAAAACCCCTACACGCTGACAGGGAACAGTTGCAAAATCGTGTCAGTTGTGCTAGTATGTGGGCAATATTGACAAGCTTATATCGTCGCGGTGACCCGTAGGCCCGGATGCCAGGGCGTAAAGGTGGAAGCTGGTGCAAGTCCAGCGCTGTGCCGCAACTGTAACCGGTTCTAATACCGGAAGCCAGGATGCCTGCCGCGATGCGATGATGTTCGGCCCTTCTCGAGCTAAGGAGGAGAACATGCCTGCCGTAGTTTACCCCACTGAACGGGCAGTGTTTATATCCCCAGCTCTCGGAAGAGACTGGGGCTGTTTTGTTGATGGTTATCATCAACAGCACCATCTGCCCACTACGCCAATTTCCGACAAACAATAGTGACTATTCGTTGAGCAGATCGCTCGTTCCCAGTACCCGATAGCATTTTCTGCTAGCGGCGAAGGATCTCTTGCATTATTTTTTGCATTTTTGGAGGAAAACTATGTATCGTTTAGCACATTACATGCTTTCGTTTTTCTTCGTCATCTTCTTTATTGGGTGTGGAAATCAGACTGCGACCAGACCTGTGCCAACCGCTGTTCCAACAACGGCATTAGGAGCTATAGGTACACCAATCCCGACTGCTGTACCTACGGCTACTCCAGACATGCTCACACCACCGCTTACCAACCTTACCGATGAGTGTGTTACTGAGTTCGATCCGGAAGTCGATTACTTCCCAGAGAAAGTTACTCTGGAAGAGGCAACTGGTTGGAAGATTGAGTATTTCAACCATTACAAGATCATCACTGTGCTCAATCCGTGGCGCGACGCTGATGTTCAATTCCGGTATGTCCTGCTTCAGTGCGGCACTCCGCCACCTGATCTAAAAGATAATACGCTACTGATCGAAATTCCGGTACAGCGTGTGGTGGCAATGTCAACCACACAACTGCCCCATCTCGACGAACTTGGCCTGCTTGATAGGTTAGTCGGTGTCGATAGCTTCCTGTACATCAACAACGAGACCGTGCGTCAGAAGATCGCTGCCGGAGAGCTGGTGGAAATCGGGAGTGGAGGCCAGGTGAATGTTGAACAAGCTCTCGATCTCAATCCCGATCTGATCATGACGTATGGGGTTGGTAATCCTGAGTTCGACGCCCATCCTAAGTTACTCGAGGCTGGTCTAAAGGTTGTCTTGAACAGCGAATACATGGAAAGCACACCGCTCGGTCGCGCTGAATGGATTAAATTCACCGCAGCATTCTTCAACCAGGAAATGGCAGCCAATAAAGCCTACGCCGCTATCGCTAACCGCTATCGGGAGATAGCCGCTAAAGCCCGCGAAGTAGCCAACAAACCTACTGTCCTTGCTAATGCTCCGTTTCGGGGAACATGGTATATGCCCGGTGGTAAAAGCTATGTGGCCCAACTTCTAGCCGATGCCGGTGCAACCTACCTCTGGGCTGACGATACATCGAGCGGAAGTCAACCACTGAGCTTTGAAGAGGTTTTTGAACGCGCCCAGAATGCCGATTTCTGGCTGAACCCTGGTAGTGCGAAGAGTTTGAGCGAATTGCAGCAAATAGACGAACGCTTTTCGCAGTTTACCGCCTTTCAGAAAGGCAACGTCTTCAACAACAACAAGCGATTGAACGAGAACGGCGGCAATGATTATTGGGAAACCGGTGTTACTAACCCTCATCTCATTCTGGCCGACTTGATCAAGATATTGCACCCAGAATTACTACCTGATCACGAACTCTTCTTTTACCAACAGCTTGCACCATAGAGGACGGTATGACTAAACCCCATATGAACCCATATTCTCGCCATATCTTTATCTGTACTGGACACTATTGCGATCCAGACGGCAAAGCAGCACAATTGTACTCACAATTAGCCCACCTGCTTGGGCCGTTAGGGGATTACCAGAATCCGAACAGAGTCAAGCGGGGCACGACGCCGTGTCTTGGTGTCTGCTCCGCCGGTCCTATTGTCGTGGTATACCCTGAAGGCATCTGGTACCACCACGTTGACCAAGTAGTAATTAGACGAATTATTCATGAACATCTGATACATAATAGCCCTGTGGAAGAATATATTTTTCATCGGTTAAAACGATAACTTCAATCAGTACGAAAATCGTATGGGGAAAATATTCGCTACCACAAACAAATCATCTGTACATTTACACCAACACCTACAGATGGTTATCCTCATCGTCATGTCTGGTATTACTCTAGTGAGTTTCTTATTAAGCCTCAGTGCAGGATCAGTACCCATTCCATTGGAACAGGTTCTAACAATCCTCTTCCACAAGGAAGCTGAACGAGCGACGTGGGTAACGATCATATACGACTTTCGCATACCTAAAGCACTCACCGCGGCGCTAGCCGGAGCCGCACTCGGCGTGAGCGGCCTACAAATGCAAACCCTCTTCCGCAACCCGCTAGCCGATCCATTTATTCTTGGCATCAGTTCAGGGGCCAGCCTTGGGGTTGCCATCGTTGTGTTAAGCGTTGGTACTGCCAACACAAGTTTGTTGGCTGTTACCGGACTGTTGAGTAATATTAGCCTGGTAGTCGCCGCCAGTTTCGGTGCCGGTATCGTGATGATTCTTGTTATCTTTATAGCTCAACAAGTGCGGAGCAGCATTACTCTTCTTATCTTAGGGCTTATGATCAGTTATGTTACCAGTGCTGTGGTAAGTCTGCTGTTGTACTTTAGTATTGCCGAGCGCATTCATGCATACATTGCCTGGAGCTTTGGCAATTTCGGTGGTGTAACCTGGAGTCAACTGTGGGTTCTAGGGCCAACCATCGGTATTGGGTTGTTCTTGGCTTTCCTTCTGACCAAAGCTCTTAATGCGTTACTGCTCGGTGAGACATACGCACGCAGTATGGGTATGAACATCCAAATGACTAGAAGTGGGATTGTCCTGAGCAGTGCCGTACTTGCTGGAGCAGTAACCGCCTTTTGTGGTCCAATAGCTTTTCTTGGGGTTGCGGTGCCTCACCTCTGTCGAGCACTGCTGCGAACGTCAGATCATAATGTGCTGATCCCGGCATGTATATGGGTTGGAGCAACGACAGCCCTTGTCGGCGATCTGATAGCTCAAGCACCAGGGTTTAGTATTGTCCTCCCCTTAAATGCCATTACATCGCTCGTTGGGGCGCCTATTGTCATCTGGGTTATCCTCCAGCGGTATCGGGGAACCTTTAGCTTATGAACGAACCAGTTTTAACCACTGAGAACTTGCGCATTGGTTACTCTGGCAGAGGCGGGGTACGGCGTATCATTGCCGATCACCTCAATTTAACGCTTCGTAGCGGTGAAGTTGTTTGCTTAATGGGACCAAACGGCGTCGGTAAATCAACCCTCCTACGAACCCTGATCGGTATGCAACCGCCATTAGCCGGACGAGTGTTCCTTGATAAGACTGATCTGGCGACGCTCAAACCGCGTGAGATTGCTCGCCGAATTAGTGTTGTTCTCACCGAACGCATTGAGGTTGGTCAGCTTTCGGTGTACAACCTAGTTGCCCTTGGGCGCTATCCATACACGAATTGGTTTGGGCGATTAACACCTCACGATGAAGCAATCGTGCAAACGGCAATTGCAGCGACTCAGGCAGAACACCTCGCTGGACGCTATATCCACGAATTGAGTGACGGTGAACGGCAACGAGTCATGGTAGCACGTGCCCTGGCTCAAGAGCCGCAGGTTATGGTGCTCGATGAACCAACCGCTTTCCTCGATCTGCCACACCGGGTAGCGATGATGCAACTCCTACGCAGACTGGCCCACGACACGCAACGAGCCGTCATTCTTTCAACCCACGATCTTGATCTCGCTTTACGTAGTGCCGATATAGTATGGTTGATGACAACTGATGGTACGGTATATTCCGGTGCACCAGAAGATCTTGTGTTGAGCGGAGCATTTGAAAAGGCTTTCGCCAATTGCGAGATTACCTTTGATCGCTATCACGGCCAATTTCGCTTTCACTATTCTCCAGTGCATCGGGCAACACTTCTTGGTGAAGGTCTTATTCGCAAATGGACATCTCATGCGCTTGAACGAATCGGATATCTGACTAGTTCAACAGATAATCCGACAGCGCTACGTATTACCATTAGTGGCACTGAACAACAACCTTGCTGGCATATCCAGGCGAAAGGACATCCCGAACGATGTGTGTATTCACTTCACGATCTCGTGACACTGGTACGCGAAATGTCGCCGAGTGGCAACTGACAGGAGGTTATTTTTTATGACAACACCATCCTCTTATATCGTTGAAGAACCAGGGAATGGGACACTCGAAATCTTTCCACTCGAACCAGAAGAGTCAGTACTTACCACGCTGATGACCGAACTGTTTCGTGATCATTGGGACAAGATACATTTTGGTCCACTTATTCAGGGTTCAGTATTCGAGATCAAAGTTACTCAGCCACCACAGCGAATTGGTATGCTCGATGGGTACCTGACCGTTGATTTCGGAGTCTGGCACTTTCATCTGTGCATCGGTGAGCATAAAGGCAGCAAGCAGAAACCTGTCGATCCGGAACTTGCCCGCCATCGGCGAACAGGACGAGCTGAATTTTACCGTCGGCTAAACCCTGATGGAACGGTAGGCAGTTGGGGATTACGGCTATTCAATGGTAAGGGTGAGAACCAGATTTATATCTTCTTCCCCAATCCATTTCTCACCGACGACATGAAGTTCCGCAAGGAGCCTGACTGGTCACGACTGGCATTGTGGGATGATTTACGTCAGCGATATTTAGGACTACCACCCGATCCAAAAGACCGCAGTGGGAAGACGATGTACCATGACTAAGCGCAGGGTTAAGAGCACCTGAAAGACGTTCCTTTTCGCCGTCATTGCGCATCTCTGGCTTTCGTGCCGATGTAAGCAAAGTGGAATCTTGCTGAGCTGTTGCCTGACTATACGCCTTGGCGTGTACTGCCCACAGCCTTAGGTGGCGATCATCTTTACCCAACCTTCTTCGCCCACAAAGTGGAAGAGCAGGAAAAACACCACATAGACATCCTCATCATCTCTTCATTCCGCCAACGAAGACCTCAATTCCGCCATTCAGGGCGTGGTAAAACACAATTCACCGGACGGCTCGCTTCTAGCGGATGACTCGGTGGCGTTAACGGTTCAGGACCAAACAGCTTCAGACGGGCCGCAGCGTGCCAGAGTAGAGCAGCTAGATCGTACAGATCACTTTGGCTCAAATGCACACCAATCTCGCGGTACCAGAGCTGCAAAGAGCCATCAAGCTGCCGGATTATGAGGAATGGTTCACTCCGCGCCTCGTCGAAGTCTGGCTTCCAACACTGAATCAGCGCGAGCAGAGGGAGCAGCTCGGCTGGATGCAGAAAGAGCGCCGCCCGTGCCCAATAGAGATGGATTGTTCCATGCTCGCACTGAGCGATGATGCGGTTGGCGCTATCGCGAGCCAGAATTGTTAATTTGCGACACATGACTTCCTCCTTGCGATACGATTCGGAGCAAAAAAATTTGTGTAATTCGCTATGTTCGTTGACCGTGTATGTCTGGATAAACGATTTGGCTGAGTTCAACAACGAAAATAGGAGCAAATGCACATGACTCACCAACACATAAACACACTCTTGGGAGATGATCGTTGTTCCACCGCGAACTGTACGCTCTAGCGGTAATCCTTGATATTATTGATCAAACTACCATAGGTTTCTGCAATTATAAGCCACACTTCCGTAAGCATTCCTGCTTTTGTGAAAATATAAGCCATTCGGCCAACAAACTACACATAGCAGTCGGCCACACAATAGAGAAATGAGCATGAAATGAACAATGACTAATGGCTATAACTTGTGAAAAGACCCACCTTACTGCTTTTGGTCAATAAGCAAAATGATGATCAGCTACTCTGGAAGCCTGCGCGGAAATAGTACGATTGTTCGTAAAACAAACCAGATCGTGACCTGGCTGCAACTCAACTCGTACTCGCGTACCTGGCGCATAGACAGACGTATGTGGCATCAGGCTATAGACAGTATGGCCTGACGGCAAAGCGATCTGATACATGCAGTGCATTCCTTGAAAACCAGCACGAACGATATACGCCGTACCTTCCTCGTCTGGATACACCGACAGATCATCGGGACGAACCAGGATATTCACTTCAGAACCCGGAGCAAGCGAGAGACGTTGCGATAAAAAACCAAGCTCGGTTTCCAACCCAGCCGAGGTTACGTGACCTGAGATAAATGCCGTGTAGCCGAAAAACTCGGCAACGAAGTAGGTCGCAGGCTGGTGAAAAACTTGCTCAGGTGTACCTACCTGCTCGATCTGACCCTGGTTCATAACAGCCACTCGGTCGCCCAGCAGGAGAGCCTCTTCCTGATCGTGGGTAACGAAGAAGGTCGTAATGTTGATGCCTTTCAGCAGACGCTGGATATGTTCGCGCATTGTTGTGCGTAACCCGGCATCCAGGTTTGAAAAAGGCTCATCGAGCAGCAGGATATCGGGTCGCGGTGCCAGCGCACGGGCCAAAGCCACCCGCTGTCGTTCACCACCAGACAACTCATGAGGGTAGCGGTCTGCCAGATGGGTAAGTTGTACCATATCAAGCATTTCGTACACACGCTGTCTGACATCTGCTTTAGACCAGCGGTGAAGGCCAAAAGCTACATTTTTGGCAATCGTCATGTGTGGGAAGAGTGCATAATCCTGGAATACCAGTCCCACGCGACGTTTTTCTGGTGGCACGAAGACGCCGTTCCCACTTACAATCCGGTTCTGTATCGTAATGCTTCCTTCGTCTTGCACGTCTAAACCCGCAACCAGACGAAGCAGCGTCGTCTTGCCACAACCACTCGGCCCGACAATGACAAGGAATTCACCCTGTGACACCTCTAAAGAGATGTCGTTCACCGCTACAATGCTGCCATACCGGCGGGTGACATGGTGTAATTGAAGTCCGGGTTCGGTGCTACAAAGCATCGGAATATCTCCTCTAGCCAAATCTCTAGTGTGCCCTGAAGCGCAGGGTTGCCGACCGAATAAGAATTCCCACCACCAGCAAGTCTGTAACAACAATCGTTAACGCCGGTAAAGCCGCTTCGCCCCACAAAGACTCAGCGACATTCTGCCATATCCAAAGAGCCAGTGTATCGTATCCAAAAGGCCGCAGCAGCAGGGTGATGGGAAGTTCCTTCATTACATCAACAAAGACGAGTACCGCACCGGTCAACATACCTGTCCGGATAAGGGGCAGATGAATGCGAAACAATACGCGCACCGGACTAGCGCCCAACGTGCGTGCCGCTGCTTCAATACTGGGTGAGACTTTCTCTAGACTGGCCTCGACGCTAGAATAAGCGACGGCCATAAAGCGAACGACATACGCATAGATGAGACCGGTTATCGAGCCTGTAAAAATTAATCCTGGGAGAACTCCCCACCATTGATACGTAAGATCGTTCAACGTGTGGTCTAGCCAGGCCAGGGGGATAAGAACGCCCAACCCGATTACTGCACCAGGAATAGCATAACCAAGCATTGCACCACGTGCAGCCAGGCGGGTGATTGGAGAGCGGCTCAGGTGGACACCGTATGCCAACAACACTGCCGCTAACACGGAGATAGCGGCGCCGGTTCCAGCCAACATGAGCGTAGCGCGTGCATGCCGCCAGTAAACGGCCAGCAAACCTTCGGGCATTCGCTGCTGCAACTCGTAAACGCTCCACAGTATTAACTGCGAAATAGGGAGCAAGAATGCAGTTGCCAACACGAAGAAGCATAGCAGCGTTGCCATCAGAGCACGCCAACCTGTTAACGGAACTTTCACAAGACCGTGGCCGCGTGAACCCTCTTGAACATATCGGGCACGCCCACGAGTCAGACGTTCGAGAAGCAACGCCGCGAAGGCAAACAACAGCAGTACTGCGGCTGATTGCAGTGCCGCATCCCGATCCATCATGCCGTGCCAGATCCGAAAAATACCATCACTCAAGGTAGGGAAATTCAGAAAGCGCACTGTTCCCACATCGGTCAGCGCTTCCATCAACACTAGTGAAAGCCCGGCAACCAACGATGGTCTTGCCATCGGCAGGACAACCCGGAAAAAGGCTTGCAGACGGGTGGCGCCAAGTGTACGCGCAACCTCAAACGTTCCCAATGCATGTTCATGAAATGCCGCACGAGTGAGCAAGTAAACGTATGGATAGAGAGTCAGGCTCATCACAAATACGGCACCGCCGCCCGATCGAATAGATGGAAACCACACACTACTGCCGAACCAGTCACGCAGCGCTTTTTGCACTGGGCCAGTATAGTCGAATGTTGCCATGAAAACAAACGCCAGCACATACGAAGGCACCGCCATCGGCAACATTAAAGCCCAGTCAAACAATCGTTGACCGGGAAAGCGGTACGCAGTTACCAACCAGGCAAGACCGGTTCCCAACAGCACTGTACCAGTCCCCACGCCAACGAGGAGGATCACTGTGTTGGTCAGAAACTCTCTCAGCCGCGTCGCCCAGAGATGTTGCCATACATCAGGTGCCGGCAGCAGAAGCATCCGCAGGATGATCGCGATAGGCAAAAGTGCCAGACCGGCAATCAATAACGCGATGATACTCCAACGATCTATGGAAGGGAAAGACCAGCTTTTAGCAAGTTGTTTTCGTCCGATCAACATAATGAATGATGCCCCTACGACTGTACTATACCTGCGAGTCAACGGGAGAGCCGGCGTACCGTCACTCCCGTTGATTCGCGAGGAAACGTCTACCGGATATTGACCAACTTACTGATAACCAGCCTCGTTCATAAGTTTGACTGCATCAGCCTGCAAACTTCCGATCTCACTTATCTGAACAGTGTCACGCTTGAACTCACCCCAGCTCTTGATAAGTTCGTGCGGTGTCACAGCAGGGTTAGCCGGATACTCGAAATTACTATCAGCAAACAGCCGCTGACCGCGCTCGGTGCTTAACCACTCGAGCAAACGAATCGCATTCTCTGGATGACGAGCATACGTTGTTACCCCAGCGCCGCTTGCATTCACATGCACGCCCCGATCATCCTGATTAGCCCAAAGGAGCTTCACCGGGAAGTTAGCGTCCTTATCGAGGAGACGGGCGAGATAATAATGGTTGACCACACTTATGTCACACTCTCCTGCCGCAATCGCCTCGAGAATTTTCGTGTCGCTGTCAATGTACTCTTTGCCATTCTTTGCCCAACCGGACACAATTTCCTTCGCCTTGTCGTAGCCATGGTGGACGATCAGGCTGGCCACGAGCGACTGGGTATACGACTTGGTAGAAGGACGCCAGCAGATACGCCCTGCCCATTTTGGATCTGCCAGCGACTCATAGGTGGAAATTTCTTCAGGGTTCACGCGATCAGGATGATAGGCAATCGTTCGTATTCGTAGCGAGAGAGCATACCATTGATTGCTCGGGTCCTGCAAATAATCAGGGATATTGCTCTCTAGCACGTCTGAATTAATCGGGCGTAAGAGACCCTCTTGCGCAGCCAGCCAGAGATTTGCCGCATCAACAGTGAATAGCACATCAGCAGGGGTGAAACGTCCCTCGGCCTTCAAACGCTCACGTAGCTCTGCATCGCTACCAAACGTAAATCGGACTTCAATGCCTGTTTCCTTCGTAAATTCGGCAAATGCCGTTTCCATCTGACCATAATGACGGGCAGAGTATACGTAGACAATTGGCTCCTCCACCGGAACTTCAACCGTCTCGCGCACAACAACCGTTTCCCGAACTGGAACTTCTTGAGTCACAACAACAGTCTCGCGGACAGTCTGTGTTGCGCTCTGGTTTGTACAGGCTCCCAGAGAGAGCAAAAGAAGCATCACACCGATAAAGGTAAGTCCGACTGTTTTCCTTCGTATGGAGAGCATGTGTTTCCTCCCTACTTATAAGAACCTCATTGACGAGGTTAGCATACACTAATAAATCAAGTTTGTCAACTAAATACCTATAAAAATAAAACCGACATCCCCCAGTAACCGACGGTATCCTGTGTTGGTTCCTTGTCAGCGTCTTGTGCTTTTAATCATCACTACAGAAGAGTCAGCGGAGGGGAAGCATCGCTACAACTGATTGTTATCACACGCCAAACCTGATCCCAGTCACCGTCACCAGGCTTACGACCAACTCTTGCACACCAACCAGTGGTGTTGGTGTGGCAAGACTATGCGGCAACAGTCCTAACCAGCACCGCACCATCAAGAAAGCAAAAACGAGTGGAACTAGCCAGCTTACCCAACCCCTCAGCAAAAACCCGATCACGACAACGAGCATCACACCATGGAGCAGAAGTGGCAATGTCCGTTGAGCTGGTTTGTTGCGCGCCAGTCGTAACCGAACGCGCACGTAAATGATTGCAGCAACCGTTTGCATTGCCAGCAGCAACCAGATGAAGAGTGCTGGCAATAGCGACCAACCGGCAGCCATGACGATAGCTGACACTAAAGCACTCATTGCGACCGAACCACACACTTCGGCAGCCAACTTACGGCTTTGTTTTCGCAGATCGTAATACAATAGACCGATGGCAAAAGGGATCGCCAGGACAATTGGTTGCCAGAAGGGAGCTATCGCTTGCCAGAAGGCCATCACACTCGCAACAAGGGCAATCACACTGTAGCCGAGCAAAAATCGCTCTGCCCATGCCGTTCTCAGGTAACGCTTGCCCTGCCGATAGTCACTCACGACGAGCTTGAGCGGTTGACGAACAAGGAAGATACCCAGTGCAGCAAGACTCAACCAGAACCCGGCCGGTGATGGGGCTAACCACAATCCCAACAGTATCGGTGCGCCTATCATCCCCCAGCCGCCGTGTTCAACCGGTAAAGCAACCAGACGCAGACGTACCGATGCTGATGGCGCCGCAGTAGTATTGTTGTGAGGCATACGCATAAGATACCTGCGTCAATCGTGATCTATCGTGTGCCGCGTGAACATAGTAAGCGTATCCCACTTCGGTGTGTGCTAGCAGGTTTAGCGCCTATCCAGAATACCCTATCGCAGAAGAAGATCGGGTTGGGGCACAGCGGCGCTGTGCCCGTGCATGTATCAGGTTTCATCCGCCGTACTGTGAGACGATTATTCAAGTTATGAGAAGAATGCTTCCGAACAATCAGGTTTAACATACGACTTGACGAAAACAGACCGTGACACGGTAAGGAACCGAAACATCAGATGGGCGATGTCGCCACTGCGAACCGGCTAACATTGTGTGCAAGTATATGCTAATATAAAAAATTTGTCAACATAAATCTTTCTAAATTCAAGAGTGTATTCATACTATTTCGTTATAAAAGACATCACCGCGGCGCTATGAACGTCTGTCTGAAAAACTATTTTCATCCCTACCCGGCTGTACTGACACCAGGAGATGGGAGTCGCGCCGATCATAGCCATCATCGCAATGCAGAGCGGGTTCCGATTGCTACGCACCACGCAATCTGGGCTGGCTGCGCACACGCTTCGGAAAACTGTACGAGTCTGTGAAAGACACTCTCTCAAAAACTGAGAGCGTGATCGGAAACTCGTGGTTTTGATCGGGCACTCAGCAGGCTGGTGCCACCCTCACCTTCCCCCTGGCCCCCTTCCGCTCCCACACGAGGCAAGGAAGGGGTGACGTAGCTTGGCGAAAGCATGTTGGCCCCCCCTCACGCAATGGTTGCGCGAGCACGGTACGTTCCCAATAAGAAATCCGGTTTTTGATTAGGCTCTGAGGACATTGCACAGCCATCTCTTCGACATTGCCACACTTGACACAACCCCCGACTCCTGGTATATTCGTGGCGCTATGAGAAACGTAACCTTTTCCGCCAAGCAGAACAAGCACGCGAAGAAGCCGGACGAAAGGTCTGGTTAGCTACGCTTGTCTGCTGCGCGCAAGAGACAAGACCCGGCTCACCAGACCAACGGTGCGCCGGGTCAACAGTTTGTATGGAGGGAACTATGAAACGGTACGTAACTGTCAGCCCAGTCGCTTACACGCCACGCTACTGCCGACCAGAACTCTTTGGCTCATGTCAAGTGAGAGAGGTGCTCCGCTATGTCACTGCCTGAGCGCTTATTTTTCGTTGATACGACTTTGCGCGAAGGCGAGCAATTCGCCAGCGCCCGTTTTACCTCAGCCCAACGCCTGGCTATCGCTGAAATGCTTGATGCCTTTGGCATCGAGTATATCGAACTCACTTCCCCCGCTGCATCACCACAAAGTGCTCGCGATCTGGCAACCATTGCCCGACACGGCTTTCGTGCCCGTATCCTCACTCATATCCGTTGTCATATGGCCGATGCCCGGCTGGCCGTTGAACACGGTGCGCAGGGCGCGAACCTACTGTTTGCCACGTCTGAACCGTTACGCACGGTCAGCCACGGTCGTAGCCTGAGCGAGATTCTGGCTGAAGCTGAACAAGTGATTACCTACCTCCGCGATCACGATATCGAGGTTCGCTTTTCGTGTGAAGACAGCTTCCGCACCGACCTCGCTGACCTAATCCGTATTTATCGCGCAGTCGAAACAATGGGTGTACAACGTATTGGTCTCGCCGATACGGTAGGGATTGCCACCCCGCGGCAGGTCTACGATGTCGTTCGCGCAGTACGTGCCGAAGTGACATGCGACATCGAGTTTCACGGTCATAACGATAGCGGCTGCGCTATTGCTAATACCTTTACAGCGTATGAAGCCGGTGCTACGCATCTCGATGTCACCGTGCTTGGTATTGGTGAGCGTAACGGGATTGCCAGCTTGAGTGGAATGATTGCGCGGATTGCCAGCATCGATCCGAGCCGTGTCCAACGATACCGTCTCGATCTCCTGCCCAAAATTGACGAGACGGTAGCGACGATGCTTGGAATTGAGATTCCGTTTAATCAGTGCATCACCAGCCCGACTGCGTTCCACCACAAAGCCGGTATGCATACGAAAGCCGTCCTGGCCGATCCACGTAGCTATGAAGTGCTCGATCCAAATCTATTTGGTCGCCAACGCACGATTGCGATTGCCCATCGGTTGGTGGGCTGGCATGCAGTAGCTGAACGTGCCCGCGAATTAGGGATTACGCTCAGTGAAGCACAGGCGCGTGCTGCTGCGGCCCGTATCAAGGCACTTGGTGATGAACACGACCTCGATGGCGCGATGATCGATGAGATTCTGTACAGCTACGCCGAGTAAACGTAAACGGAGGATACATATATGCCAACAATGAGTGAGCAGATTTTAAGCCGTGTCGCCGGAAGACCGGTACGTGCTGGCGATGTGGTGACGGCAAATGTCGATCTGGTGATGGTTCACGATAGTCTTGCCCCGGGGATCATTCGCATCTTGCACAATGAATTGGGAGCCGACCGGGTATGGGACGCTCAACGGGTAGCTGTTGTGATCGACCACGTTGCCCCGGCGGCCAGTGTCCAGACAGCCGAGAAGCAGCAAGAGGTGCGACGCTGGGTTCGTGCTCAGGGTATTCCGAACCTGTTTGATGTCGGTCGCGGCATTTCGCATCCAGTGTTAGTGGAAGAGGGCCTGGCTCAACCAGGGATGCTCATTTTGGGTAGTGACAGTCACAGTACTGCCTACGGTTGTATCGGCGCATTCGGTACTGGTATGGGCAGTACCGATATTGCACTGGCGCTTGCGACCGGTAAGACCTGGCTACGAGTTCCTGAAACAATTGTAGTGCGCGCTCACGGAACGTTTGGCTTTGGAGTCGGTCCTAAAGACCTGGCGCTCCGCGCTGCCCGTATCTTACGCGCTGACGGAGCAACGTATGCTGCAATTGAGTGGCACGGTGTCGAGCATCTAAGTGTGATGGAGCGTATGACGTTGGCGACTCTTTCAATTGAAATGGGCGCGAAAGCAGGTATCGTACCACCAACCGGATTGTCTGTAACCGGCCCGCTTGTCCCGACAATCGATGCCGACGCTCAGTATCAAGAGGTGGTCGACATCGATCTAAGCCGACTCGAGCCACAGGTTTCGGCGCCGCATTATGTTGACAATGTTGTCGATCTGAGTGAGCTAGGGCAGGTAGCAGTTGATGTCGTCTATCTCGGCACCTGTACTAACGGTCACTATGAAGATATGGCTGTTGCTGCCCAGATTTTAGCCGGACGGCGACTGGCCCCTGGAGTGCGGATGATTGTCGTCCCGGCCAGTGCCCAGGCATTACAGCGTGCCGCGGCTGATGGCACGCTTGCCACCCTGCTGGCGGCTGGGGCAACCATCGGTACACCGGGATGCGGTGCGTGTATCGGTCGCCATATGGGTGTGCTGGCCCCCGGTGAGGTGTGTGTCTTTACCGGTAACCGCAACTTCCGTGGGCGAATGGGTAGCCCTGAAGCGCAGATTTACCTGGCCTCACCGGCAGTAGCCGCCGCAACTGCGCTTACCGGTTATCTGACTGATCCACGCACGGTGATGGATAGGTCGCCGGCTGTCGCTCACTAAAGAAAGAGAGGTATCCAATGGCTCGTGTCTGGCTTTTTGGCCCTGATGTTAACACCGACCAGATTGTTCCTGGTCGTTATGCGCCGTATATGCTCAAAGACGAGAGCGAATTGCGTCGGTATCCATTTATCGAACATCGCCCCGATTTCGCCCCAAATGTGCGCCCTGGTGATATTATCGTGGCCGGGAAAAATTTCGGTTGCGGTAGCTCACGAGAATACGCACCTCTTGCGCTACGTATGGTCGGTATTGGCGCAATTATCGCCCCGCTCTTTGCGCGCATTTTCTTCCGTAATGCGCTGAATCTCGGCATTCCCTGCTTTACCGCCGATTTGACCAAGGAACTTGCCGATGGTGATGAGGTCGAACTTGATCTGGAGCAAAGTCGCATTACTACTGCTGATGGCCGGGTGATACATTTGCCGCCACCGCCACTCTTTTTGCGTGAAGTCTGGGCAGCCGGTGGCATCGTCCCCTTCTACCGTCAGTACGGTCGCTTTCCCGGAGAGGTAGGGCAATGAACATCTGCGTGATTCCTGGTGATGGGATCGGCCCGGAAGTGATGGCCGTTGCAACAGATGCTCTACGGCGACTGGCCCCTGACCTTACGCTCATTGAAGCTGAAGCCGGATGGGGTGTTTTTCAGCGCACGGGGACGGCGCTACCCGACGCAACTCTAGAGCTAGCCCGTGAGGCAACGGCGATCCTCTTTGGCGCCGTCGCTTCACCTAGCTATCCGGTACCTGGTTACCGCAGTCCTATCGTCGAATTACGCCGCACCCTCGATCTCTACGCAAACATCCGACCTACCACTGGCCCAGGGGTCGATCTAGTCGTCGTGCGCGAAAATACCGAAGACCTGTACAGTGGCCGGGAACGACTTGAAGACGACGGCAATACCGCTATCACCGAACGAGTCATTACCCGCGCCGCATCGGCTCGAATTGTCCGTACCGCCTGCGAACTGGCCCGCACACGCCAGACGGCCGGTCATCCCGGCAAAGTGACTATTGTCCATAAAGCCAACGTGCTACGGGTCAGCGACGGTCTGTTCCGTACCGTGGCGTTTGAGATCGCTGCCGACTACCCTGAGCTTACCTTTGAAGAACGACTGGTTGATGTAGCAGCGATGCAACTGGCTGCCCAACCACAACGCTTTGATGTCATTGTCACCACGAACCTATTCGGCGATATTCTGTCGGATATCGCCTGCATTCACGGTGGTGGTCTGGGTGTTGCTGCCAGCAGCAATCTCGGTCAGGATCGGGCGCTCTTTGAACCGGTACATGGCGCAGCGCCTGATATTGCCGGACGTGGAATTGCCAATCCAACCGCAGCTCTCAACTGTGTGGTGATGTTGCTCGATTGGCTCAATCGGCCACAAGCTGCCGATCACCTGCGGCGAGCGATCGCTGCCGTGGCTACCGCAGGAATTTGTACCCCTGATGTTGGTGGTGAGGCTACCACCCGTGAAGTTGCTGATGCCATTCTTGAACAGTTGACGATCCAACCCTGAAAGGAGAACTTGCAATGCATGCCGAATGCCCTGAATGTGTCGCACTCATCACTCTGCCGGCCAATACCCTTGAGAGCGAGATCATTGCCTGCCCTGATTGTGGTGCTGAGCTAGAGGTTATCAGTCTCAGTCCACCGACCCTTGCCCTGGCGCCTGAGGTCGAAGAGGATTGGGGTGAGTAAGCACATAGAGAATTGAAAGGAGCAACCCCTATGCATGCCGAATGCCCGGAATGTGGCGCCCAGATTGCTCTACCCGATGGTACGCTCACCAACGAAATCATTGCCTGTCCTGATTGCGGCGCCGAACTGGAAGTTGTGAGTCTCGATCCACCGACCCTTGTCCTGGCGCCTGAGGTCGAAGAGGATTGGGGCGAGTAGAGACAAAAGGTGGTGCGGAGCTGCAACTATCGGCTCCGCTCGTTTCAAGGGAGAAACCAACTATGCGCATTGCCGTCCTTTGTTCGCGTATTCGCGCTGAAGAGAAACTCCTCTTCCAGGAGCTTGAGCGTCGTGGTCTCGATTATGTCAAAATTGATGACCGCGAGCAAATCTTTGACCTGCATACCACAACCTACCCCTTCGACGTCGTTCTCGAACGATGTATCCAGCACAGTCGTGCACTCTACATGCTCAAAATCTTCAACGATGCTGGCATACCAACCGTCAATACGTACCACGTTGCCCTCACCTGTGGCGACAAATTCCTGACCACGCAGGCCCTTATCCACGCTGGTGTGCCAACGCCACGCTGTTTGCTGGCCTTTACGCCAGAAAGCGCGTTGGAAGCGATTGAACAGCTCGGATACCCGGTGGTGCTCAAGCCGGTTATTGGCTCGTGGGGGCGGATGGTGAGTAAAATCAACGATCGGGATGCGGCTGAAGCGATTTTAGAGCACCGTGATGTCCTGGGAAACTATCAGCACTCTATCTTCTACATTCAACAGTACATCAACAAACCGGGGCGCGATATTCGTAGTTTCGTGATCGGCGACGAGTGCATTGCGGCAATCTACCGTACCAGCCCACACTGGATCACGAACACAGCGCGCGGTGGAGTTGCAACAAACTGCCCGGTAACCCCCGAACTGGCCGATCTCAGCGTGCGCGCCGCGCATGCCGTTGGAGGTGGTGTGCTCGCTATCGATATTCTGGAAACACCTGAAGGGGAATTACTGGTAAACGAAGTGAATTACACGATGGAGTTTCGGAATAGCATCGACACGACCGGCGTTGATATTCCGGCCCGTATTATCGACTATGTCCTTGATGTTGGGCGTGGTCGTGGGTAGATGAGCGATTGTTCTCCGGCCACACTCAAGCCATCGTACTGGTAGGGGCGGGTTTCCAGCCCGCCCAGACATCACAAGATGTATTTTGGAGAAATGCTGTAAAATCTTGTCGGCACAGGCAGGGACGGGTGCTAAACGTATCCCCGCCAGCTAGCATATCTTAAACGTCTCTCTTTTTTCTTACGAGGCAAGCAATGACACTGCGCGTAAGCATTGTAGGCGCGAGCGGTTATGTAGGCGGTGAACTCCTGCGTCTCTTGCTCGATCATCCTCATGTCTCAATTCTCCAGGCCACGAGTGCCCGGAATGCAGGACGTTATCTGTATCAGGTACACCCAAACCTACGTGGGCGTACTAACCTTCAGTTTGTTCACCCCGATCAACTGCAACCGTGCGATCTGCTTTTTCTGGCCCTTCCGCATGGCGAAGCCGCCCAGTCGATAGAACGATACGCCAGCCTGGCTGAACGAATCATTGATTGTTCGGCAGACTTTCGCCTGCGTGATCCGGCGGTCTACCAGCAATGGTACGGGAGTGCACATCCGGCACCAGAGTGGCTTGAGCGCTTTGTGTACGGCCTCCCAGAAGTAAACCGACAGGCCCTCACCGGTGCTCGCTATGCCAGTGGTGTTGGCTGTAACGCCACTGCCACCAACCTCGCCCTTTTACCGCTGGTTCAGGCCGATCTTATCGATCGGGATCGGCCCATCATTGCCGACGTCAAGGTCGGTTCATCGGAAGGCGGCGCAACCGTCAGTGAAGCTAGCCATCACCCAGAACGATCCGGCGCTGTGCGCTCCTTTGCACCAGTCGGTCATCGTCATCAGGCCGAAATCGAACAGGTAACCGGTTTGCGCAACGTGCATCTATCAATCACTGCCATTGAGCTGGTTCGTGGTGCGCTGGCGACCGTGCACGTCTTCGCCAGCCGCGATCTGAGCGAGAAGGATCTCTGGCAAGCCTACCGAGCCTTTGCGCGCGAACAACCGTTCATCCGCATCGTGAAAGAGCGACAAGGCATTTATCGCTACCCTGAACCAAAAATTGTGGCCGGGACCAATTATGCTGACATTGGCTTCGCCTACGAACCAGCGTCACGTCGGATCGTCAGCATCTGTGCAATTGATAACTTGATGAAGGGAGCGGCAGGGAGTGCCGTACAGTGCATGAACCTGATGTGTGGATTTGCCGAGACAACAGCTCTGACGTTTACCGGTTTACATCCGTAGGTCGAGCAGCAGCACCAGATCAGACCTGATTCATCACTCGACCGCAGACTGTTATGCTGATGTGGGGGTAGATGCCAGGTCTGCCCCCACTATGCTCTATTCGTGTTCGGTCAACTGCTGATCGGCAAGCTCAGCCTGCAACGATTGAATAGCAATCAGCAGATGGCGCTCGCGATCAGCCAGTGTAGCGGCCATTGCCCGAGCTGCCGAAAGTTGTGCAGCGCGGGCCAATGCAGTAGCCCCTGCCGGAACAGATTCGTTTTCCAGGCGTGTCACCGACTGCCGTGCCCGTTCCAGACTCGCACGGAGATTGTCCAGACGTGCCGTTAGAACTTCGATGCGCTGACGAAAGTAGGTTTGCATTGAATCTCTCCACACATTTTCGCCGGGCGCAACAAAAAGCGCCGCAGCAACAATGACCAGAGCGGCCCCGTCGCCGCGACTTCTGCGTCTAGTATAGCGTGTTTGCAAGATTTTTGCAAATAGTTTGCATCTTGATTGCACTGAAAGACTCTATGTCGGTGTAAATGGCGCGGTTCACCCATCATATCCGTTGGCGTAGCGACAGGGCTAGCCTCGGAAGTCACCGCTGAAGCTTGCTGATTTTGCTTGCGAGGGTTACCTCAATGCAGAAATTGTAGAAGCTTACCACATGCACCGTGGCACAGCTCAGGTAAAAGTTGGACAAGCTCCACAATATGTTCTGACATGATATTAACAAATCTTTAATGACCGGCGTTATCTGTACAGCGTACATTCAAAATAGCAACATATTGTACATAGTAGCGAGGGTAACTATGGTCTTTTCAACTCCAATCCGAACGAGCGAACAGAGCATCGACCGCGTGCTAAGGGCCGGCTTACCCGTACTCCTGATCTTCGAGCGCCGGAACTGTCCGACCTGCCAGCAGCTCGACCCAACACTCGAACGACTAGCCCAACGCTTCGCCGGAAAGGCATTGCTCGCACGGATCGATGCTGATGATAATCCGCAATTAGTACAGAAATACAACATTACCGATTTGCCGGGTCTGGTCTTTATCAGCAACGGCGCAACGGTAGCGCAGACACATGGTGTAGTGTCTGAATCCGCATTGCAGACGTGGTTACAGTATCTGAGTGATGGTGGATCGCAGCCGCCATTACCAAAAGGGCCGAGTGTACCACTTCAATCATCAGCGGCTACAGCAAATGGTACAACTCATTCCAAACCATCGACGCACGGCTCAACGGCTGAGCGACATCAACAGGTTGGACTGGTGGTGCTCAGTGATGCCACTTTCGATCAGATCGTTGGGCAGAGCAAGCAACCGGTGTTAGTCGATTTCTGGGCACCGTGGTGCGGGCCATGCCGTGCAGTTGCCCCGGCAGTCGAGCGACTGGCGCACGAGTTTGCCGGACGCGCTGTGGTCGCCAAGCTCAATGTAGACGAAAACCCATATACGGCACAGCGGTTTGGCATTACCGGCATTCCAGCACTGTACATATTCAAGGACGGGCGGGTTGTTGAACGTTTAGTGGGTACCCAGCCATACCAGGTCTTGTATCAGGCGCTGGCCCGGCATACGGTGTGATATAGGGGAGTAAAAGTGCGGGGAGGGTTTCAAACCTCCCCGCCGCGAGGTGCAGATATAGCCCAAAACCAGGAGTGGCCTCCGCTCGTTTCGACGACGCATAAACGTTACTGCAATCCTCCCAGGATTACGCTCGCGTAGAGAACCAGATCGCCCACGGATGGAATGACGAAATTACCGTGAGTACGAACCCGTATCGGTATGGCGACAATGCTCTACTGTGATAGCAAGGCGACTGGATCAGTTGCCTATGCCGACAATGACAGATTAGGTCGAGGGAAATATCGTCTTATCCGTATTTGAAGTGACTCTTGATCATCGCAACCAGGAAAAGGAGTGATCAGGTATCCTTACAGAAGCAAGCAATGATCTGTTCTGACAATTCCTTGTCTCTTGATCAACAAAATATCGCGAATACGGAGTGCATAATGAAACCTTTTCTGGCTGGATTGTTCTTGCTCGCCCTCGGCATGTTCCTGTCAGCATTAGGATGGCAGGCGTATGCCAATATCACTCAAACCCTGAAAATGACGACCCCGACTAGAGGCACAGTGGTTGACATGAACCCTCGCATTATCAACACCAACAGCGGCGACAAAACCTTCTACTATCCCATTGTAGAATTTCAGACTGCTGCTGGCGAGATCATCCGATTCGAGAACGAACAGGGAGGCAACCCCCCAGCATACCAGATAGGAGATCAGGTAGATGTCAGGTATAATCCACAGCTTCCACAGGTAGCAATGGTTATTTCCTGGGAAATCTGGTTGCCAACAGCACTGTTTGGTTTCGCTGGCGGACTACTCATCTTGATCGGTGGTCTCATTTTCTTCACGACAGTCGCATCATTGCTCAAACGGTAAGGATACTCTAACCAAGAGCTGCAAAACAGCATACGAGGAGGTCTGACCATTTGCGTGACCTCCTCGACCATGAACAAACCTGTTTGTTGTACTTGCGTCAAACCCTATGGCGTAACCGACGGTGCAGGCTGTGCTGGCTGTGGGATCATCAATGCCTGACCATCAGCAGCCTGATTATTAAGCAGAATGGTCAGATTGGTATTGGGATCGACAAACCAGATATTCCCCTTGCTCATCATCTGGACAAGTAATTCACGTTTGCGCAGCTCAAACAGCTCGGGATTTTCGCGCCAGTAGCGACCCTCAATCGCCCGTATCTGAGCTTCGCGGTTAGCTGCCTCAAGCGCAGCCGCTGTGATACCCCGCTCGCGTGTGAGCGCGACTAGCGCTTCTTGCTCGGCCTGGAACAGATTATTCGCTTGCTGGGCCTCAATTTGCTGCCGTCGCTTCTGTTCAGTCTCAATCTGTACTTCGAGATTGGCCTTTTCGGCCAGCAACTGCGCATACGTCTCACCAACCTTAATATCGAGTACCTTCACTGCTTCAATCGTGATGTAAAGCTGATCGACCGGCGCCCGCTGCCCATCACCGGGAGAAGTGGTGAGAAAGCGGCGGATCCGTTCGGCAAATGCACCCCGGTCAGAGAGTGCTTCATCGAGAGTAAACTGGGTACTGGCACTCTTGAGTGCATCGTTAATGAACCCATCGAGGAATTCGTTCAACTGCTGGTCACTGACACCAATTTCAGCATACGCCGCTCTGAGTGCAGCTTCGTTAGGTAAACGCCGAAAATCAACCTGAATGTCAATGTCGTACAACTGCTTATCACTACTGGCGACATTCTGTGAAATCTGACGGGTTTGCCGACGAATATTTACGAGCTGTATCTCGGTGAAAGGCGCAAACGGACGGAAGATCGGTCCTGGCCCATGGACAGCGACAATCCGACCCTGCACCAATTCAATCGCAGCCTGGCCTTCGTCGACCTGTACGTACTTCATTGTGCTCAGACCGACGCCGACAATGATCAGCAACAAAATGAACCCACTCACAAATGTCAAACGCGAATTCATAGCTCCTCCTCTTGGCATACGTTGACTCGTAACTTCCTCCTACTTGATTACCGGTGATTGTTCCTTATGAGTAGTACGAACATCATCCGCCGATGTTGCAGGTGTTTCAGCAATACCTAACGTCTCGGCCACAATGTACAGAGGCCGACCCTTCACTTCGTCATAAATGCGTCCAACATACTCACCGATAATACCGAGTGAAATGAGCTGCACAGCACCAAGGAAGAGCACACTGGCCAGGGTACTGGCCTGACCGTAAAATGCCGGTTCAGTCGCTGCCGGATTAGAAAGCCGCATCACGAACACCACAAACAAAAAGATGATGCTAATTGCAGCCACAATGAACCCAACATAGGTTGCCAGTTGGAGCGGTAAATACGAAAAGCTGGTAATACCGTCAAGCGCGAAGCGCAGCATCTTTCGCAGCGGATATTTGGTTGTGCCGGCAGCACGGGCATGGCGACGGTAGAGCACACCTGTTTGCCGAAAACCAACCCATGCCGACAGACCACGCATAAAACGATGATGCTCACGCATGCGTTTCAGCGCATCGACCACCTTACGATCCATCAGGCGAAAATCACCGGTATCAACCGGGATATTGACATTCGTGATCCGCACAATCAGTCGGTAGAAGATCGCTGCGGTCGTCTTCTTAAACCAGGTCTCACCCTGACGTTCTTCGCGCACGCCATAGACGACCTGATACCCCTCTCGCCAACGGGCTATCAGATCAGGAATGACTTCGGGCGGGTCTTGCAAGTCGGAGTCGATCACAATGACGGCCCGACCGCTAGCAAAATCAGTACCGGCAGTAATCGCGATCTGATGACCAAAATTGCGTGAAAAATTGATCACTTTGATCCGCGGATCACGTTGATGTAATTCACGCATAATGTCTGGTGAACGATCGCGACAGCCATCATTTACCAGGATCAACTCAAACGGCTCCCCGAGTGGTTCAAGCGCCGCGATCACCCGACGGCAAAACTCGGCAATCAGTTGTTCTTCGTTATACACCGGCGCAACGACGGAAAAGGTTGGTAGTTGGGTATCCATACTGCCTCCACACCATCAATGGTGATGGTCATTCATCGTATTGTGTTGATCATAACAAAACTGGCGACGTCCGTGGTCATCCTGACAATACGAAAATTGTACGCTGGCCTACGATCATTACTGTACAGAACGCTTACCGTGAGTGTAGTGTGCCTTGAGGGTATCTGGGGTCAAATGCGCGTACATGGTACCAGGTTGTCAGCGGATAAGTGTATCTGTATCATTAGCCATATTAGCTAATATAACCACAACTCTTCATATATGAACATAAAGCGTATTGCCTCAACAGAGGATCAAAACAACTTTGGTCGCGTCCTTGATGACGTTGTTCAACGGAACACAAGATACGTTGTTTACCGACGACAAACTGCTCAGGCCATTATCCTAAGCATTGCTGATTTTAAGAGTCTGCTGGCAGCAGATGCGACAGAACGAAGCCGACTAGAAAAACTGATCCACGAACTTAGCCCTGTCTACGAGCTTGGTACATCTATCGAAGGGGGCACAGCATAACATGCAATCTCTGGAACCGTTTACTTTTGATTACCCATTTCATGCATTTAGCACATCTGTTGTTATTCAGGCAGATGGTTTTGAATGGCTACGCCGGATACCGCCTGCAAGCGTTCATGCAATTGTAACGGATCCACCCTATGGTGTAAAAGAGTTCGACCTCGAACAGCTTGAAAAACGCGCCAATGGGAATGGCGGTATCTGGCGAATACCGCCATCATTCGATGGGCATCATCGTGCACCACTGCCTCGCTTTACGGCGCTCACACCTAAAGAACGCGAGCGACTATCTGCGTTTTTTCAAGAATGGGGAAGGCTGGCAGCTCGCGCACTCGTGCCAGGGGGGCATATCTTTATCGCCAGTAACGCCTCATTATCGCAGCTTGTGTTCTCGGCGCTGGTAGCTGGAGGATTGGAATTCCGCGGTGCTATTATCAGGCTCGTGCGAACATTTCGCGGTGGCGACCGTCCCAAGCATGCTGAAGCCGAATTTCCAGAGGTTTGTTCGCTGCCACGCAGTTGTTACGAACCATGGGGCATCTTCCGGAACCCACTTCCGCCGGGGATGACGGTCAGCGGTTGCTTGCGCACGTATGGTACCGGTGGCTTACGCCGTATCAGCACAGAACAACCGTTTAATGACGTGATCATCAGTGAACGAACACCACAGAACGAGCGGGCTATCGCTAACCATCCGAGCCTCAAACCACAGTCGTTCATGCGTCAGCTCGTTCGCGCAGTCCTGCCACTTGGTCAAGGGATCATTGTTGATACCTTTATGGGTGCTGGCTCAACGGTCGCCGCAGCAGAATCGTTGGGACTGACGTGTATTGGGGTTGAACGACATCGCACCTATGTTGAGATGGCAACCCAGGCGGTTCCACGGCTGGCATCGCTAGAAATCGATGCTGATGTCAGTCAGCATTCGTTCCTTGAAATGCTTCAATCTCGATAGGTCCAATTCTGTACCAGTTCTTGATAACCGGATGATGGCGAGCGTCCATCGCGGACGGTGGACGGCACCACCGATAGCGATTGTATCGACGCCGTCAGTTTACAACAATCGTATGCGTTGACCGTATCGACGGTATTGACGGGATTAATGGCATGAACGGTAGGTAGGGGCGAAACAAGTTTCCCCCCACCAAAACGTCCATACCACCGCCCTGGCACCACCTGGGGCACGGCGCTGCCGTGCCTCTACAAATGGCCCGCATAATGCCCATCGTTACCTAAACCTGGTCGCAGATTGCGTGAGGGTCGGACAGGCTCTAACTCCATCTCCGCCAGGTCTTACCCCACCACTACCGGACTCATCTCTTCCCAATTCGGGCCGGTTTCAAGATTCACGTTCAGTGGCACGACCAGCTTGTAAACATTACTCATGACATCACGCAAGAGCTGCGCAGCCGTTGTCACTTCTGATTCGGGCGCTTCGGCGATCAATTCATCGTGTACCTGTAGAAGCAGGCGGGTGCGCAACCCACGCTCACGCAGCGCCCGATGGACATTGACCATCGCCATCTTCATCAGATCGGCAGCCGTGCCCTGAATCGGTGCATTGATCGCTTCTCGTTCGGCAGCAGCCCGACGGGCACCACTGGCTCGCAGGTCTTCCACAACGCGACGGCGACCAAAGAGGGTTTGCACGTAGCCATGTTGGCGACCAAAGTCGAGCGTTTGATCGATGTAGCGCCGGATACCAGGGAACTGAGTAAACAGATTATCGATCAATTGGCGGGCCAAATCGCGCTCGATGCCCAACCGCTGCGCTAGGCCAAAAGGACTGATGCCGTAGATCACGCCGAATACCACTGTCTTGGCAACCCGACGCTGGTTCTTATCGACTGCTGTCGGCTCTACACCAAAGAGCCGACTCGCAGTCGCGGCATGAATGTCAAGCCCTTGCTTGAACGCAGCAATCAGATTTTCATCACCACTGATATGAGCCAGGACACGCAACTCGATCTGGGAATAGTCGGCAGCAATAAAACGGTATCCTGGTGCAGCTACAAAAGCGCGCCGAATCTCGCGTCCTTCTTCAGTGCGTACCGGAATGTTTTGCAGATTGGGGTTATTTGACGATAAACGGCCGGTGGCAGCACCAAGTTGATTGTACGAAGTATGAATGCGCCCGGTACGCGGATTGACCAGTTCGGGAAGCGCATCAATATACGTACTCTTGAGCTTAGTTAACTGGCGATAGGTTAGAATATCGGCCGCAATAGGGTAGAGCTGTGCCAGCTCTTCCAGTACCTCGGCAGTGATCGAGTAGCCGCCACTTTTGAGCTTACTTAATCCATGCGCACGGGGATCAATGCCCATGCGTTCAAACAATACTTCATTAAGTCGCTGACCCGAATTGATGTTAAACGGACCGCCAGCCTGCTGGTAGATACGCTCGGCCACTTCGTTGATACGTTGGGCGAAACGTTCACCCAACTCGCGCAGATACGTCTGATCGAGCAAGATACCGGCCAACTCCATCTCGGTCAGCACCTCAATCAGCGGCAGCTCTACCCGATAGTAGAGATCGCGCAGTGCCGTATCAGTCTCTAACTGGCTGCGTAATCGTTCGGTCAGATGTAGGGTGTAGAGCGCATCAGCGCCAGCATACGGCGCAGCCTGTTCGATAGGAACCGCAGCAAAACTGATCTGCTTGCTCCCCCGACCGATGACATCCTCGATGGTTGTCGGCGGCTCAGGCAATTTTAACTCGTAGAAGGCGAGGTCTTTTAAGCCTTGCCGTTTCCCCAACATGGCGGCTGCGATCATGGTATCGAACGTTAGCCCTGCAACTCGAATCCCGGCTCCGGCCAACACCTCCATATCAAACTTAGCATTGTGGGCAAATTTCGGTTTTTGCGGATCGGCAAAAAATGGCGCCAGGGCAGAAATCACCTCGTTGCGCGGCACCTGTTCACCGTCTCGATGAGCAATCGGTACATACCAGACATCAGCGGGGGCAAGCGCAATCGAGATTCCAACCAAATCACTCATAACTGGTTGAAGACTGGTACATTCGGTGTCGAACGCGAAGGCAGGCGCTGCGCGCAATCGTGCCACCAGTTCTGATAATGCCCTCGTATCGCGGACAATCGTCACCGGTGGTGGCTCGGCGGTTGGCAAACTGGATGCCGAGTCACCGTCCTCGTTAAAGAGTGCCAGTTGCGTCGGTTCATCGGTGGGTGGCGCGACAGGAAGTTCAGCCGGAAGTGGCGCCGGTGTTGGCAATTGAATGACCGGTGGGAGTTTCTTAATCAAGTTAGAGGCAACGCCAAACTCTAGCTCCTGAAAGAGTGCTATAACTGCTGCCCGGTCGTAGGTGCCCAACCGACAAGAATGCAGGTCGAGTTGAATAGGAACATCGGTCACGATGGTCGCCAGTTGACGCGAAAAACGGGCATCCTCACCTTGCTCACGCAACAGAGCCTGATACCGCTTCGGGGCCTCATCGATATGCGCGAGCAAATGATCGAGCGAACCAAACTGCTTGAGTAAGGCAATTGCACCCTTTTCACCAATCCCACGCACACCCGGGATATTGTCAGAGGAATCACCCTTCAAGCCGCGCAGATCGGCCAACTGCGCCGGTTCGAGTCCATCGTAACGCTTGCGCACCTGCTCAACATCGTACAAGGTGACACTTGTCTTACCAGCATAGGGATTTGCCAGCGCAACCCGCACGTGCTCATCAACCAGTTGTAAAACGTCGGAATCGCCGGTAAGAATAATAGTATCGATCCCCTGAGCAGAAGCCTGACGAGCCAGCGTCCCGATCACATCGTCAGCCTCATACCCCTCGGCAGTGTAGATCGGGATGTTGAGCGCCTGTACCAGTTGTTTCATCCGCTCAAACTGTGGATAAAACTCTTCTGGCGTTTCGGCGCGCCCGGCCTTGTATTCAGCATAAAGATCATCGCGAAACGTGCGACCAACATCAAAAGCAACTGCAGCATAGTCGGGTCGATAATCAGCCAGCGCCGTCAACAGAATCTGGGCAAAACCGAAGACGGCATAGGTTGGCTCGCCACGTGACGAACGCAAGCCGCTCTCACGCAGGGCGAAAAATGCCCGATACGCCAGGGCATGACCGTCAACCAAAATCAAAAGCGGACGCGACATAGACTGTCTCCATTCGCACAGATTTGCGAGTGGATTATACCATTTGTGATACGTTTGTTGAACCGATGGTGATAGCCCTCGTGGTACAATGGAAAAAAATTACGGCGGTGAGCGGATCACACAGCTTGTTATCACGACGCAGAAGAGGTTATGACCACAGCTATTTTAACCGATCAGCGATTTGATCTTCATACATGGCACGGTCACGTCGAACAGGCTGCACGACTACACGCTATTCGACGGGCAATCGAGGCTGACGGTTTGTTACCCCATCTCGTTCAATTGCCAATCCGGCCGGCTACAGAGACTGAGTTGCTGGCGGTACACAACGCGCAGATGCTGCATCGTGTCCGGCAACTCGCCAGTTATGGCGGTGGTCAGATTGACAGCGACACCTACGTTACGGCTGACTCGTGGGATGTGGCTCTGCTGGCAGCGGGAGCAACGATTTGTATGGCTGAAGCCCTGGTAGAAGGACGTTGTCACAATGCCTTCGCCTTGGTGCGACCACCGGGACATCACGCAACTGATTTTCGCTCAATGGGCTTCTGTCTTTTCAATAACATCGCGGTTGCGGCCAGGTTTCTGTTAGACCGCTACCAGCTTCAACGGATCGCGATCATCGATTTTGATGTGCATCACGGCAACGGTACGCAGGACATCTTTTACCCCGATGGACGAGTATTCTTCTGTTCAACGCATGCCACACCTCTCTACCCCGGTACTGGTGCCATCTACGAAATGGGTGATCCGCGAACAGCGGCTGGCACGACGCTCAATGTACCTCTCCCTTATGGCACAGGCGATAGTGGATATGATCGCGTCTTCCGGCAGATCATTGGGCCAGCTCTCCGCCGGTTCCAACCGGAAATTATCCTGGTATCAGCCGGGTTTGATGCTCACTGGAGTGATCCCATCGGGCCGATGGCTCTTTCGGTCGAAGGCTTTGCCCAGATCGTACAGCATCTGCTCGACTGGGCCAACGAGTTGTGTCAGGGTCGGATTGGATTTGTCCTTGAAGGCGGATATAGTCTCTCTGCCCTGGCTGCCAGCGTTGTTGCAACCTTACGGCTGCTGCTTGGCAAGGCACCCGGCCATGACCCCATGGGTGGCGGAGATTTCCCCGAACCTAACATTGATCACATCATTACGACGTTACAAAATCAGCATCCGTTGTTAATGCATGCCGGGTATCAAGGAGTGTCATGATTGCAGTGATTAATTACGGCGCCGGCAACCTGCCAAACGTTGTGCGCGCATTACAACGTGTCGGTGCTCCGCTTGTAGTGACCGATGATCCAAATGTTATTCGCTCGGCGCAAGCCGTTGTCTTACCTGGTGTTGGTGCGACCGCCGATACGATGGCAAGCCTGCGTCACCTGGGCATTGCCGAGGTGCTACCGACTATTATCACTGCTGGAACGCCATTTTTGGGCATCTGTGTCGGTATGCAAGTCTTACTGAGTGAAAGTGAGGAGTTTGGTCCCCATTCCTGTCTTAACATCATTCAGGGTACCGTGCGCCGTCTTCCCGAAAGCGCTGGCAAGATTCCCCAGATCGGTTGGAATCAAATTCATATCACACCGCCTTTTCGTGACCACCCTCTCTTCGATGGTATTCCCAACGGCGCTGATGTCTACTTTGTGCATTCGTACTACTGTGCCGTTGCCGACGAGTCGGTGGTTGCTGCACGCACCGATTATGGCCTCGCTTTCCCCAGTGTCATTATTCGCAATCGGTTGGCAGCCGTTCAGTTCCATCCAGAAAAAAGTGGCGATTATGGCTTACGCCTGCTAGCCAATTTTGTGCGCTGGAGCGGAGCTTCTGATTCAGTTGGAGCATCATGATGGAGATTATTCCTGCTATTGATATTAAAGATGGTCGCTGTGTCAGATTGTATCAGGGTGATTTCGAGCAGATGACTATTTATGCCGACGATCCGGTTGCAGTGGCCCGTCATTGGGAAGCGCAAGGTGCCGGTCGGTTACATCTGGTCGATCTCGACGGCGCCCGCACCGGTCGCCCCCAGAACGTAGACATCATCCTCGCCATTACCCAGGCCGTGCAGATTCCAGTACAGCTTGGGGGCGGCTTGCGCCGTGAATCAGATGTTGAAGCGGCGCTCGCGTTGGGTGTCGAACGAGTCATCATCGGCACTGCGGCCATTGTCGAGACTGAACTGGTTGCCCGTTTGCTCAACCGCTTCGGAGAACAGATCGTGATCGGGATTGATGCCCGCAACGGCCTAGTTGCGACCGATGGTTGGACGGTTACGTCAACGGTGAAGGCGACCGCCCTGGCCGAACAGATGACTAACCTTGGAGCTCGCCGGATCATTTATACTGACATCAGCCGCGATGGTGCACTCAGTGGGCCAAATTTCACCGCCCTGGCCGAGCTGATCTCTCCCACTGGCCCGGCAATTATCGCCAGTGGTGGCATCGCCAGCCTCGAACACGTGCGTCGCCTTGCGCAACTTGGCGTCGAAGGGGCCATCATTGGGAAAGCGCTTTACGTCGGCTCGGTGAAATTACCTGAAGCGATTGCCATTGCCCAGACAACGACCGTGTAAAAATACTAAACCCATACCAATCAGGAGAGAGTATGTCAAATCCAGACCTGACCGCACGCTACGAAGAAGAGCGGCTGAGAGCGCAGGAACAATCGCAACTCGTCTACCTGCAAGGCCAGATTGACGAGCTTCGCCGCCTGTTGAAAGACCAGACCAACAAGTATCAATGGGCGATGGAACAGGTACGCAAAAACGAAGGGGCGATTGCACAAATACAGAGCCTCTTTGATCGACACACTGGCGACGTTGCGCAGGCCAATGAAATCGTGCGCCGTGATGTCATCGCACTACGCCGCGAGGTTGCCGCTGCCCTCGTTAAAATCGAAGATGGCTTGCGTCCAATCCGTGATATGCAAGCTCAGATACAACAGATTGCCGAAGCGCGCAAACAAGACCGCGATTTCCTGGCGGGCTGGATCAACCGTATCGAGCAAGTGGAACGGCAAGTTGCTGCACTCGCGTCACAGATCAAAGAGCTTGATGAGCGGCAGCGACAATTAGCCCTCCAACTCGAACGATTGCGCGAAGCTGACGCTGCGGTTATGCAAGAAGTACGGCGCGTTAGCGAAGACTTGCAGATTGAAAAACAACATTTGCGCCGCCTCGCCGTCGAATCACAGCAATTACTTACAGACCTGCGCCCACCAATTGACGAGCTACGCACTCGTGTTGATCGTCTGGAAGAGATTCGACAGCAGATTGATCTGTTTGCTGAAATGTTACCGGCGCAAATAAAAGAGTTAGCCGCCAAACTTCCTGACATCAATGCCGAGATCAAGCGGATTGAACGACTCTCGACCGAGCGTTTTCTGATGAATCAGGAGCGCCTCGAAGAGTTGCGCCAGATGGCCGACGAACGTATGAGCGCCTTACAAGAGACCGACGAGCAATACCTGCGGCAACTCACCTCCTGGCTTGAGCGCGTAGATAGCTGGTTGCGCGAACTCGAGCAACGCCTGTCACGTACCACCGATCGGATCGAGTTAGAACAGAAAGCTCATCTCTTACGCATTATGGCGCTCGAACGGCGCGAGATTGATACACTCGGTGCTCAATTAGATATGCTACGTCAACGGCTAGAAGTTGTGCGTGCTGCCCAGATCGAGACAGGGGGCAGTGGCGAAGGGTAGAGACCAGCTTACAATGAGCTGCGCCGTAACACAAAGATGCGCGGGTGAAGCCCGCGGAGATTAACGCGCAATTGCTGTTCGATGCACCACACTGGTAGTTCGGCTAACGAACGTTCCATCAATCGTACTTCGTGACTGATCAGCACCGCCCGACCACCAGGACGGGTCACGCGAGCTGCTTCTGCTAGTAGTGCCGGGTAGAGCGTCAGATTGACCGTATGCGAGCCAACCAAATGACCAAATGGGAGATCAGCCAGCACCACATCGATACTCCCTGACGGTAACGGCAGATGGCACGCATCCCAATCGTACAGTTCGACCCGATTGCTGAAACCAGCAGCAGCAAGATTCCGCCGTGCACAGGCTAGCGCTTCTGAATCGGTATCGCAACCGATAACCCGAGCTGCCGATCCGGCAAATAACCGCTCGATCATCAGCGATCCTGATCCGCATCCTACATTGAGAACCCGATCGTTATCTCGCGGCTTACTTAACACCGCCATTGCATAAGCAACCGGTCCACTGAGCGCTCCTTCGCGGTTGCACACGCGCCACTGGCGGGTCGCCAATGGCCTGGGTGTGAGGCGAACTAATACCTCCCATCCATCGCGATCAGGCGCTGGCCGTAACCGGATCAGCAAATCCCCATCTTCCTCACCAGGCACAAGGCCAAGCCGGGTACAGAGTTCCTGTTTAAAACGCTGTAACACACTACTCTCAGCACCGGCTGCACTGAGAAACAGAGTCCGAAAGGTACCAGCAGGATGCAGCCGACGCACCATCTCGATGGTAGCTAAGACAGCTCGCAAGTGCTCGTCACCAAGCAGTGCGCGTGGGCGGGGGATTGCGAAGCGACGTACTACATAAATCGATGTGACGCACCGTAGCTGAAAAAGTGCCTGTAACGAACTGTGTATTGTGGCACGAATAACTCCGTCCTCAAAAACCGGATCGAGCCGTAATCCGGTAATCCGCTGCATTTCTGTACGGGCTATTGCTTCAAGCCCAGCAGGTACGACAATTTCAATGCGCTGAGACATTCCAACTACTATTCCCCTATCGCCATGCTGTAGCAGACGTTATACTATAATGGAATATATACCTGTTGTCGATAAACCGGCAGCAAAAGACGATGTTAGCACCATCATATCAGATGATACGTTACCTGATTGCGTGAAATAATCTGCTCATGACGAGCCATGGTCGCAATGCCGGGTTGGAGATGGGACAAGACATTCGCAAACGCCTATGAACATCGGAACAACCATCTGGCCACCAATGCCGGCGCGTCCACAAGCGCTGGCCGCAAGCTGGTCGAGCTTCGACCACGGCGCCCTACGCGAGTTTTTACAGCGTGCTCGCGATGTTGGAATCCAACAGGTACGGTTTGAACTGCGCTGGGCTGAAGTACAACCAGGTCCCCAACGGATTTCGGTTGCCGCCCTCAATGGCTTTCAGCGTGGGCTTGATCTGGCCCAATCTAATCATCTACAGGTGGTTGTCTCTCTTATGAGTGCAACGCTGGGGCCGACCCTGCATTTGCCTGATTGGGCGCTCGGTATTCCACCCCAGGCCTTGACTACTCAGTCGGTACAGGCCTTGCTGACCGTACCACCGTTGACGATTCTTGACAATTCGTTTTACCGTCACGAACCGGTACGTGATCTCTATACCGACCCTGACATGCGGTCAGCACAACGATACCTGTTACGGGAGGTCGTTGGCAATTTTGCCGATCATCCTGTCATCGCCGGTTGGCTCCTAGCCGCCGGTTTCGAGCGCGTGCGCACACCAACCGATCATCGCGACATGGCAGCCTGGTGGGCCGATTTGGCCGAACAAGCCCGTGCAAATGGCGCCAACCAGCTCTTTGGATATGTTGATGCCACCACTCTGAGTAATCGCGCCAGCCTGCGTCCTTACGACATCGCTATGGCTGGTGGCACGGTAGTTGTCAGTGTCGGACCATGGCCCCCCCTCAGTGGTGGACCACCAGCTCGCGGCGAGGCTGCCTGTTTCTGCCATGCGATTGTCGCCGGTCTACTAGCTGAAGAAATTAACGACTCTGCTGCGGCTCAGGTAGTCGTTGCCGACCTGGGATGGCCGACAGCGCCGGTCAGTAACCTGATCGGCTGGCAAGCTGATCAGATATTCGCTCAATCGACCCAGACCTTTCTTGCCGACGAAGAGGCGGCTGCCACCGCCTTGCAAGAGTCGCTCGTCAATCTGGCCCGCGCCGGAGCAGCCGCCGTCTGGCTGGCCAGCCTGGTTGACCCATCTGAACAACATTGGAACGTACCTCCCTTCGACCGTAGTTGGGTAGCGCGAACCTGGGGGTTATGGACGGCAAACGGACGCCCGAAGGCCGCCTGGGATGCCTTGCGCGAAGTTATCAACCGGTTGCCGACGACAAAGACGTTACCTACGTTACCGATTGATCCAGAGCGCTATTGGCGTGATCCAGCCACCGAATTACGACGTCTCTGGCGCGAATACCGTAGTGAAGCAGCTTCGGTGTGAAGCAAAACCGTGGATCAGAGAAGGGTTTCAGCATTCTCTGCTGCGAGTCACCGAGGCACCAGCAGCGGAATACCGATAACGATCCTATCCTGCTACCGATAACTTCTGACCCACGCAGTCACCTGCGTGCGCGGGCCTCTGGCCCGCGTCAGACACCTGCGCCGATGCGCAGGTGGGTGATACCACCCCAAAGTCACCTGCGTGCGCAGGCCTCTGGCCCGCGTCAGACACCTGCGCCGATGCGCAGGTGTGTGATACCACCCCAAAGTCACCTGGGTGCGCGGGCCTCTAGCCCGCAGGTATGGTGGACGACAAGCACCCACCGAGGAGCACATCAGCGCCTCATCATCCCTAGGTCTCCCGCTCCCCCGCAAGCGGGGGGCTGGAGAGCAACTGGCCCACATCCACGCGGCAAATAAGGTACACGAGATAGTGTACCCTGGACACGCTGACTGCCGGCGGATTTAATAATCCCCCTTCCCCCCCATTTCGCGAAAGGAAGGGGATCCTTCGGGCTAACTGTTCAATAGCTTTCCCGGTAGTTAATCAGCCGCCGCCGCAGTAGTCTTTTCCAGAGGAAGAGGAGCAGCGCCAAGAGCGATCACTGTTGGCGTGCTACCTACTCGTCGGCCAAGGGCATGGATGGCTTCCGCTACGATCTTTACGCAACGATCAGCCTCATCTTTGGTAAGGATCAATGGCGGGGCTAGCTGGATCACCGGTTCAAGCCGATCATCCGCTCGACAGATCAGGCCGCGCTGCTTCAACTGATCGCTCAACCAGCCCATTAAACGCTCTTCCTCCAACGACTCGCGTGTGACCCGGTCGCGAACCAGCTCAACCGCCATAAACATCCCCATCCCACGCACCTCACCGACATTGGGATGATTACCAACGGCAGCGATCAACTCGCGCATCAAGTAAGCCCCCATCTCACGTGCACGCTCAAGCAGATGTTCTCGCTCGATAATCGCCAGATTGGCTAACGCCGCTGCACAACTAGCAACGTGTCCGCCAAAGGTGATGCCATGCATGAACTTATCGGCATCGTTTTCAGAAACGAAAACATCGGCAATCGTATTGCGTACAATAGCCGCTCCGAGTGGCGCATAACCACTGGTAATCCCTTTTGCGCAGGTGATGATGTCGGGGCTTACACCCATCGCAGTCGAACCAAACCAGTCACCGACCCGGCCAAAGCCGCAGATCACCTCGTCAATGATCATCACGATACCGTAGTGATCACAGATCTGGCGAATACGTTGCAGGTAGCCCGGAGGTGAAACAATTGCACCACCACTGTTTTGGACCGGTTCCATAATAATAGCGGCAATTGTTTCGGGACCTTCAAACTCGATTAGGCGTTCCACCTCATCAACGCAAACACCCTGGCAAGCACTATGTTCCGCACAATAGTCGCAGCGGAAGCGATACGGTAGCGGGACATGGCGTGCACCGGGCACGAGCGGACCAAAACCGTTGCGGATCGAGGTCACACCATTAACCGAGAGGGCACCCATCGAGGTACCGTGATAACTGACACGGCGGGCAATAATCTTCGTCCGGTCGGCGAAGCCACGGCGACGCTGGTACACCTTCGCTATTTTCAGCGCCGTCTCGACGGCATCGGAACCGCCGGTCGTCAGGAACACTCGTGACCGTGGGCCGGTAGGGCTGATCGCTGCCAGACGGGCAGACAGATCAATGAGCGGAAGACTGGGGAAGCTAAAAGGACTGACGTAAGCGATATCGCTCAGTTGCGCACTGATCGCCTCGATGATTTCGCGACGACCATAACCGACATTTACCGTGAATAAACCAGAGAGACCGTCAATGTACTCGTTACCGTCTTGATCCCATACGCGCGACCCTTCACCTCGCACCAGAATCGTGGGCCGCGCGTTGGTACTGGAGAAGTGGCCCATTTGGAAAAAGTGCAGCCAAACGTTATCGCTGAGGGCCTGATGTCGATTGTTTGTGATGGTACTCATATAAACTCCTGGCTACGTCCGCAACCGTGATCTCTGACGCGCAGTATGCGCGGCTGCCACACCGCAGCAGGTTCATGAAAGGAGACCACATCGTGGGCACATACCCCGACGCTGGCGCGGACACGACGAACAGGGCAACACACCGGTCTGGATAAACCGGTGTGACCGAGATGCGGGCGGCCCTGACACGCACGCACCTCATGCCAATCAATCTGCCAATGTTGTTCCTTTCTAGCCGATATTTCGGCAATAACAAATACAAACCGGCGCGTACACCAAACCGTCTGCGAACAGCGGTTTGCTGCTCGTGAAAGGTAAATCTGGTGTCGCGAGGTTAATTATCGACGAGGCGAATAACCCGGAATACTTCGGCGTAAGCAACGCCAATCTGTGCGCCGTTCTCGGCGTCCCACTTACGCACCCAATCAGCAACGTCGGGGCCAAGCTGTGAACGATGACAGAGCAGACTTTCGATCTTCTGCTCAATCCGATCGCTAATGTCGAGGTAGAGATCAGGGGCAGCCGGGAACATCAAATAGAGTTCGCGCACTTTGTGCGGTTCATACCCTTCGGCCAACAATTCCGGGAAGATCGGGCGCGTTTCAGCGCTCGGGAAAACAGCGTAGATCGCAGCTTCACCAGCGGCACGGTGATCGGGATGGTTGATGTAGGTGCTGCCGGCAAAGACAAGCGTTGGGTCCTGACAAAGGACACGGAAGGGGCGGACAGCGCGAATAAGGCGGGTTAGTTCGCGTCGTAGCTCGAGTGTTGGCTGGAGGATACCATCACGGTAACCAAGGAAGCGCACATCCTGCACCCCAAGGACGTGCGCTGCTGCACGTTGTTCGTCCTGGCGACGCTTGATCAAGTCTGCCGCAAGTGTCCCTGGTTCGTTCGAGCCAGCCGACCCATCAGTGATGATGCAGTACGTGATGGGATAGCCTTCCGCTGCCCAGCCGGCAATCGTTCCAGCAGCGGCAAACTCAATATCGTCGGCATGTGCAGCAATGACCAGGATCGGCTCGCGTGAGACGTGCATAGAACCTCCTATGTTTTAGTTTACAGAAAGAGCTGATGTTTGTCTAGGGGGGCTTGATGTCTTACTTAGAGCATGATCAAAAAACTTAGACTTTTGATGAGGCTCGATTATGGCATCTCCATAATCGTCAGGGGAACGTTGGCTGGCAACGTATGCGTCTCCGCGACACACTGGAACAGAGTTGCAACGATGTCAGCGCCTGTACTGCCGAGCACGCCTGGCTCCCCTCACCTTCCCCCTGGCCCCCTTCCTCTCCCACACGGGGAGAGGAAGGGGGAACGTGGGGACTGGAGAGAAAGAACGTTGGCCCCCCTCACGGCAGGCCTTCAGAGTTTTTTCCTAGTCAACAGTGGCGAGGTGAAGAGATAAGAAATAGGAAAGAGGAGTGAGAGGAAGGGGTAGGTACTAACCCACCCCCCATTTTTCCGTTCTCTCATCTGCTGAGAGAGGAAGGAGGACAGGGAGAAAGTGAGGCGTGTCAGCCTCGCCTCCATTTTTTCCGTCCTCTCTCCTAGGTGAGAGAAGTGTCAGCCACCTCCATTTCCCCCGTCCTCTCACCTAGTGAGAGAGGACAGGGGCGAGTTAGCAGGCGTCGGCAAGGGATTTTTCAGGCATACACAAGAACAATTTGCACGTATCTTACACTGTTATCGCTCTCCCACGATGGATTCGGCCAGCGTAGCGCGTATCTGATTCGGGTGGAAGTGGCGCGGTCACCAACAGTACCGCTTCGATGAAGCGTTCGAGTTCTTGTTGGCGTTCATGCGGATCGCGTGGCTCTTCAGCACGTGCGCGACGGGTCAGGTCTACCTGATTGATCAGAATACGCTGCGCAGTACGTTCACTTTCGACGCCGACGGTCGCGGTGAAGGCATGTAAAGTTGTTTTGACAAAGTTCGCCAACGCAAATTGTTCGGTACTCGACGTAGCAGTCGTTTCTGGTGTGACCAGCGCCAGGCTAGCACCGTCGCACAAGGCAATTTTGCGCGCCACCCGGAAGTGGTGAGTCAGTTGGTGTTCACACAAGTCAGCAAATTCGGCCTCACTCAGCACTGTACTCCAGTCGCTATCTTTACGGCCAACCAGTGGTGCAGTGGGCAGAGGACGGAAAGGCGTACAGACTACCGGCCCAGGGCGACCATAGTGCGCAATTGCCCGATCAATCGCTGCTTCAATCTGATCGCTGGCAACAATCGTCATAAGCCGACCGGCCTCAACATGATCGTGGAGCAAGCGACGCATAGTCTCTGCACCGGCTTCTGTCTCTACGATCATCACGACTTGGCGCGCACCGTAGCGTTCGAGATAAGCCCGTGCAAGGAGATTCAGATGCTCGGTAAGATGTTCGCCAATGAGGTACACGGTTGTACCGACCAACTCGGCCAGCCGTTCCGGAGCAGGCATGCCAAACAGCTCACCGCCGGTAGGAGTGCGTTCGTAGCGCAACCCTCCCGAGGGGTGGAAGGTCTCGCCGCTGACATTGCGGTCGGCGAGATAGTAAACCGTAGCCATCGCCACATCAAACTCGGTTGGCATCCGTTGTAGATAGAGCATTCCCATGATACCATCGCGCACCTTGCGCGCCTCACGGTCGATCTGAGCACGGGTGAAGAATGGATCGGGCGGAAGAGGCAGATGCGCAAACATATCGGCAGGTAGCTCGTAGCCACCGTTTATCAAGCGGGCGAGGAGCTTCGCCGCAATCGAGCGGTTAAGCAGTGCGCTACTCGAAGAAGCTGCTGGATCACCTTCGCTACGAATACGTTTGGCCAGTTCACGTAAGGCTTGCGGCGTCGCGGGATTCTGCTCTAGTGCGACCACATCGTTCGGTAACAGCAGTTCCACCAGCTCACGCATCGGACGTGCATCGGTACGGGCAGTGGTTATTAGTGCCGCGTGCAGTTCATTAAGCCGCTTGTTTTCTAAAATGAGCCGTGCGCGACGGGCAAACAGACCAGGACGTTCACCTGTACCGCGTAAGCGATCACCTTCAACCGGCCCCGGCGCAATCGCGTTGATCTGCACTTCTGGCCCCAGAAAGCGGGCAAAGACCTCGGCCATTGCCCGCTGACCAGCCTTTGAAACGGCATAGTCAGCCCGATTGGGATAGGGAATGGCAGCCTCTTTTTCACCGCCAAAGTAGGAGGAAACGTTCAAGATATAGCCACTACCTTGTTTCTTCATCAAGGGCGCCAGTTTACGCATTAGCGAGTAGTTGCTGATCAGGTTAGCGTACAGTGTGTTCCGCCAGCCCTCTACCGGCATGTCTATAACCATTTCTTCGACACCAGCGATGCCAGCGTTGTTAATGAGATAGTCCACGGTGCCAAACGTAGCCAGGGTACGTTCGACAAGATCAACAAGCTGTTCTTCACTACTGACATCGCAACCAGGTGCGATGTGTACCCGATCTTCGACATCAGTGTAACCCACTTCAGCCAGTTCGGCCCGAATCATCGCCTGCATCTGCTCTAGTTTATGACGGTCGCGGGCTGCCAGCATCACTCGTGCACCGCTGAGCGCCAGTAGCCGACCGATCTGGCCGCCGATGCCGGCACTACCACCGGTGATGAGCGCAACCTTGCCCAGGTGTAAGCCGATCAGACTTTCGGCCCAACCCACTGACGCACTACGCGCACCGGTAGTAGCGCTAACGTTAGCAGGAATATTGAGAGTAATTTCGCTGATCCGGCGTTGGCTGTGTAGTAACTGAGCCGTCCACGCACAGGCAAATTCTAACCCTTCAGGGCTGCGATTATCGAAGCGCACAATCTGATTTGTCCATACCGCCGGTAACACCCGCTCACCATTGGCAGTCACACGGGCATAATCGAGTTCGGCCTCGTGACGCCATACCCGAATCAACTGCTCGATAGCCGCACTTTGAATGCGACCGTACACGTTCCCTCCGGCATTCGCTCCATTCGAGAGGAAGATAACCTGTGGACTACGGGCACGGGCGCCCGGCGTCAGACGCTGAGATTGCCAATAACGGGCCAAGCGACTGGCAATCACAATCGTACCAACAATCTCATCGGCCAGAAATTGCATGACGTGGGCATCATCAACCTCAATCACCTGGTTAGCCGGTTCACGGCTAGAAGCAGGGAGAATAATTGCTGCGTGAATGCCACCGGTATTCTCTCCCGCCCAGTCGAAGATCGCATCGATTGTGGTTGGATCACGGGGATCGAGTGGTAACGCAATTGGTGGGGTAAAGGTTGCACCCGCTAAATGACGACTTTCACTCACTGCTTGCTCGAACTGAGCCAGAGCAGTGGCCGAACGGAAGCCGATAATGACTTCACTGCCACACGTGCGTAACATACCGGCCAGCGCCATCACCTCTTCGATCTGATCACCGGCACAGATCAGCGTCGTCCGACCACTCGCATCGATCGTGCGCAGGTCGGTGCGCGCCAGTAAGCTGGTTTCGCTGCGCAGCGGAAGTTCCATGCCATGGGTAACAGCAATGGTTTCCCCAGCAAGGGCTGCTGCCTCATCACTGGCCAGAAAGACCGCCGCATCGGCCACATCACCAACCGTTGGGAAGCGGCGCTCAAGTTCCCCCTGATCGTTCGCCCGCCACAATCGCATCTTTGCCAAGAATTGCTGCGCTGTATCACCTTCCGCGCTACCTTTCAATTGATCCATGCGCTGGAAGACTGTATGAATCCGTTCGCTCTCAATCGGGCCAGGAAAAATAGTATTCACGCGAATACCACGTGCACCAAGCTCGCGGGCTGCAATCTGCGATAGCGCATTGAGTGCAGCTTTCGGGGTAACATACGGGATACGTCCATAGTACTCAGCATACGAAAAGATAGTCGAAATATTGATGATAGCTCCTCCTGGCGGTATATGTGGCGCCGCGATCCGCATCAAATGCCACGGCATACCAAGTAAATTGGCAACGCTCGTAGTCAACGTTTCCTCGGCGCCAGGACCGAGTTCGGCATCGGTAAGCGGAATATCAGCCAACCGTCGTTGGGCGCCTGCGCTGCCAGCATTGTTCACTAAAATATCAATCTTGCCATGACGGGCCACGATCGCCTCAATACCAGCACGCACATCTGCCGGATTGCCCCCATCCATCACTTCGAGGTCGATCCGCTTCGCCGGAACTCCAGCCTCTGACCGCATCTGTTCGGCCAGGGCAGTGAGTTTGGCGCCATTACGCCCACTAATAATAACTGTTGCTCCTTCAGCCAGAAAACGTTTTGTCAGTTCACTACCAATGTTGCCAGCACCGCCGGTAATGAGCGTAATCTTTCCTGCCAGTCGCCCTGTTACACTCATGGACTCCCCCGTCATCAACGAATCATTGTTGTGTGCTCATTTAGTTGAAGGTTCACCGATAGCTGTAGTATACCATGATGTTGTTCTAAATTTCACGGACGGTTAACGCTTTGCGACATGGAATGAACATCTGACAAGCGTGGTATGATGTTGATACGTGCCCGTGATACGCTGAATGTTTGAAACGGATGCGGGTCAATGCACTGTTGTCCTTTTTTCCCGACATCGGGGAAGACTTGCTATCAGACGCATTGTGATGCGGAAAGAGCGATTTTGTCAGTCGAGGCACCGATGAAGGGGCTTCCTACAATTTGCGGCTACCGTATCAATATCGTTCCTGCATAGTATCTATCACGATTTGACATTGATTATCGGAACGGCGTTGTGTATCGTCAACGCTGATCATCCTGAACAACACTCCTGGCGGTTCGGAAGATTAAGGACGGTATACCCATTACGTTTCCCCAGCAGCGAAGATAATCTCTGGTGACAAGCTGAGGAAATGCCAGGTATTGCAACCCTCTCACATCGGGATGCGGACCAGCGTGCCATCGGCAGAAAACAGGAGTATTCTCTTGAGCATACGCCGGGTAATTATGACTTCACTGCAAAAAGGTGATCTTCTCACCACAGAGACCACGGAGATCACAGAGACTAAAGATAATTTTGTCTTTCATTGAACATAGGGTTGTGAAAAATTTTTCTTCCATGCGCCCAATGGTCAAAAATTATCCTTTCATTCATAAATCTTAGACGCTCTGTGTGCTCTGTGTGCTCTGTGGTGAGTTTTTGCAGTGGACTCAATTATGAATTAAGGTGGTGTAGCATGCTAATCCATGTTCCTTCTCCTGTATCGATCCGAAATCTTCAGCGGTTGCGTCGTGATCCCCTAACGTTACTGACCGATCTGGCAATGCGCGGTGATGTGGTGGAATTTTGGGCCGGACCACAACGCATGGTACTGGTGAATCATCCTGACTGCATTCGCGAGGTGCTGGTCACTAAAAATCGGGCTTTTGTGAAGGGGCGCGTGCTCGAACGGGCCAAGCGATTGCTCGGCGAAGGATTGCTCACCAGCGAAGGTGAAACGCACCTTCGTCAACGACGGCTGATTCAGCCAGCTTTTCACCGTCAACGACTCGCGTCCTATGGCCCAGCCATGGTGGCTGCGGCTGAGGAACGGAGTAGCCACTGGCAAGATGGCGCCGTGCTGGATATGAGTCGTGAGTTGATGGCAATCACGCTGCGGATTGTCGGGGTAACACTCTTTTCCGCCGATACCGAGGCTGATGCCGATCAAGTATTCACCGCAATGCATGATCTGGTGGCTATGTTTGATCTGGCGGTGTTACCGTTCGCCGACTGGTTGATGGCTTTACCACTACCACCGGTGCGGCGATTTCAGCAGGCGAAAATGCGCCTCGATACGATTATCTACCGGATCATCGCTGCCCGTCGTGCCAATCCCGGTAATCGTGACGATCTGCTTTCACTGTTGTTAGCAGCAGTCGATGACGAGGGAGATGGGTATCGCATGACAGACACCCAATTGCGCGACGAGTTGATGACACTCTTTCTAGCCGGTCATGAGACCACCGCAAATGCGTTGACGTGGGCGCTTTATTTGTTGGCTACGCATCCAACAATTGCGGCAACGTTACATAGCGAACTTGATACCGTGCTTGGTGAACGTGCACCAACGGTAGCCGATCTGCCTTCCTTGTCTTATACCCACTGGCTCTTTGCCGAAGCCTTACGTCTTTATCCACCGGCCTGGATCATTGGCCGACGAGCAATCGCGCCGGTGACGATTGGTGATGTACCGATCAAACCAGATACGATTGTTTTGATGAGTCCCTGGCTGATGCATCACGATAGTCGTTTCTTTCCCGATCCATACCGTTGTGATCCGCTTCGTCATACACCAGCCGCACAAGCTACACGACCAAAATTTGCTTTTTTTCCCCTTGGTGGCGGGCCGCGTAATTGCATCGGCGAACCGTTTGCCTGGATGGAGGGGGTGTTAGTACTGGCTACTCTGGCACAGCGGTGGCATGTGCTACCGGTACCCGATCATCCGATTGCCTTGCAGACAGGCATTACGTTACGTCCTCGTTACGGCATGCAACTTCAACTCAAGCTCCGTCGGCCAGTCTTGCAAGTGCCGTGATACAATAAAATATATGACAGGCACGTACTCATGACATCAAAACGTATGGAAGATGTTACATCGGCAAGCTATAACGCTATCTACAGCACTGCCGCAATCCTCGACGAATCAGATCGTGGACGGCTCTGGATGCGTGGTCGTGATCGGGCTGCGTTGCTCCATCGTCTCTCGACGAACGCTATTGAGCCGTTACAACCCGGACAGGGTACCCTCACGGTCTTGACGACCCCCATCGGGCGAATGATCGATCTGCTGCGAGTATATGTACTGCCTGATGCCTTATTGCTTGAAACGGGTTCTGGGCATGGAGCAGCCATTTTACGCCATTTGCGAAAGAATATCTTTTTCAACGATCAGGTAACGGTCGCTGATGCTAGCCTCGAATTGGGGCAGATCGGTGTGTATGGGCCGCAGGCGAGTCAGGTACTCCGGACAATCGGGTTGCCCACCGATATACCCCGCTATGGTATTACGTCAGCTCAGTGGGCTGAACATCAAATCTTCGTTGCCCGGTGTGAGCCAATGGGCGGCGACGGCTATACCCTCTACCCACACCCTACGCAGGTCATGGCCTTTATGACAGCCCTGACCAACGCCAGCGCGGTCGAGCTTGATAAGAACACCGCCGAAATAGTTCGGGTTGAACACGGCTATCCGCGTTTCAAGCACGAAATCACACTGGATTACATTCCGCTCGAAGCCGATTTGTGGCGAGCAGTCAGTTTTCACAAAGGCTGCTACGTTGGTCAAGAGATCATTGCCCGTATGGAGAGCCGTGGTCGAATTGCCAAACTGTTGCGCGGTTTACGCCTATCGGCGGCACCCGAATCATTACCGGCAAAGGTCATGGCTGATGGCAAAGAGGTTGGTGATCTGACCAGTGCTGTCTGTTCGCCACGCTTCGGTTGGATTGGGCTGGCGTATCTTCGACGGGCATACGCTGAAAGTGGCACGACGGTAACCGTGTTTGATCGTCCGGCAACGGTTTGTACACTGCCGTTTGCAATGCACGAAGCGACAGGAATGAAGGAATGACCCGTACAGCTCGTCGGCGTCAATTGATCGGCGATCTCCAGCGACAACGCGATGCGTTGCGTCGGCAACAAGAGCGTGATCAGAGAATTCTGGCATCATTGTACGCGATTGGGTTGGTGGCACGTCATCGACCACCGCTACGCACATTGTTTGAGACAGTTGTGCGTGAATTACATAATATTTTCGATTTTGATGCCTGTTATCTCGCTTTTTGTGATGAGCGACCAGAACTGTTCAAAGCCGCTCTACTCTACGATGAAGGTCAGATTGAGTTTCTCGAAAATCGTGAATACGGCTATCTGACCGGATTGATCGTCCGTCGCCGTGAGCCACTGCTCTTCCGCGATCTGTTGACCGAACGCGACACCAGTTTGCCGCCGGTACCGTTTGGCAATACTGCTAAACAATCGCGCTCGTGGATCGGTGTACCGCTGATGATCAGCGAATCGGTGGTTGGAGTCATCTCTCTGCAAAGCTACCAACCCGACCTGTACAATCACGAAACCCTTGAACTCCTTCAGCAAATAGCCAACGTGATTGCATTGGCACTCGAAAATGTGGTGCTGGTAGAAGAGCAAGATCGACTGAGTCGCGAGTTGACCGAACAGTTGACCGCACGCCGCGGAGAGTTAGCCGCATTAAGTACACTGGCTGCTACGCTGGTTGATACCCGTTCATTTGATGATGTGCTCGATCAGGCATTAGCAATTGCCGTTACGACACTCCATTTTGATGCCGGTAATGTGCGTCTCCTCGATGAAACCGGTACGTTGCTTGTTTTACGAGCCTGTCGAGGGTTCAGCCAGGAATATATCGAACAGACCCGCCAGATTCCACTTGAGATCAGTCCACTGCGCGAGGTAGTTACCCTGCTGCAACCACGGGTGATTCACCGCGATTGGCAGTCACACTACGATCCGGCAACGTTTCCCCTCCATCTCTTCCCACCATTTGAGTCAACTATCAATTTACCGCTCTTTGTTGGGCGGCGGGTACTGGGTACGTTAAGTCTGTTCGGTTTTACGCCACGCGAGCCAGCGCCGCACGAGCTGGCACTGGCCCAGTCGGTTGCCAACCAGATTGCTATTCTGATCGAACATAGTCGCCTCACAGCGGAACGCGAGCGCCAGATTGCTGAACTGCGCGCCTTGCGTGAGATTAGTCTGGCCGCCTCAACGGCGCAAACGACTCGTGAGTTACTGCAACGAGCAGCCTTCGGTTTACAAAACTGTATTGATTTGGACGCCTTTTCAATGGTGATTTACGATCCAGAACGACATTTGATTACGGATGGTATCACCCTTGACGATGGACAAATCTACGATTTTTGGATTAACCAACCGCCACCAGCAAACTCCCTCACCGCCCACATTCTGCGTGAGTGTGAACCGTTGTTTCTCTGCGACTTGCCCGACGAGATTCGAGCCTTTCCCGATGTAGAGATTGTTGTTATCGGTGCTGAACGGATCGCGCGTTCCTGGATGGGTTGGCCGCTGCTTGATCGCGATGGACGACCGATTGGGGTCGTCTCGGTTCAAAGCTACCGTTCGTATGCCTTTACTCCGCGTGATATGGAGTTTCTCGGCAATATTGCCGCCCAACTTACCCTGCACGTGAAGAATGTGACATTGCATGCGCAACGAACTCGACAAATCGCTGAACTACAGGCGATCAATCAGATCGGCACGCTGGTGGCAGCATCGTATGATCTGAATCGCATTTTGCATGAGACACAGCGGATTGTAATTGATCTGACGGCAGCTTCTGTCTTCTATCTGATGCTATGCGATCCGGATTCACGCCAGATTGAATATGCTATCTTTGTTGAACACAATCATCAATTAGACCACAACCTGATTGGGCGGCATGTACCATCAGCCTCGTTTTCCGAATGGTTACTCACCCATCGCCAGCCACTACGCTTTGATGATCTCCTGACCGATGCGCAGCAGGTGAAGGCCATGGGTATCCAACCGTATTCCATCGGGGCAGCACACCTGATGCGTTCATGGATCGGTGTACCAATCCTTGCGCAGCACGAAGTGGCAATTGGGGTACTGGTACTACAAGATGAACGCCCATACTGTTATGACGACAATACCATCGATGTGCTGGCGCAAATTGCCAGTTTGATCAGTCTGGCCGTACAGAAGGTACAATTACTCACCGAACGTGAGCAGCAGGCACGCGAGAATGCCCATCTCTTTCAGTCTGCGCAGGCCCACGCACTCGCTGCTGAACGACAGGCAGCTCGGATGGGGCTAGTGAATCGGATTGCGGGCTTACTCGCAGCTCACCTGGATCAACAGGAAATCCTCGAAATCGCCACCCGCGAACTGGTACAACTCTTTTGGGCCGATCACACCGGTCTGGTGTTGTTTCGTGACGACAAAACCGGTTTTGTTGCCGCAGAATATCCACCTACCGGCATGGTTGGAATGACCATCGACCTTCAGCAGAACCCTCTCGTCGATGTGCTCCGCACGACACGCCGACCACAGGTCATTCTGGATATTGAAAACGATCCACGAGCATTGTCATCACGTGACCGCTGGCGTGCCATGGGATTGCGTTCGCTGGTGGTCGTGCCGTTGATCAGTCGTGATCGGGTGTTTGGTTCGATCTCATTTGACAGTTTTGGTGAGCCGCGCTCTTATGATGAAGCTGAGTTAGAGTTAATGATGACGGTCACGACCTCAGTCGCGACGGCTTACGAAAACGCACTGCTCTTTGCCGCCGAACAAGAGCAACGGCGTACTGCCGAGACACTCCGTGAGGTCGCCCGTGTGTTAAGTTCAAGTTTTGACCCCAACGAAGTGCTCCAGCTCGTATTGGCCGAGCTGCGCAAGGTCATAAACTACGATACATCAACAATTATGTTGCTGGATGGGCCGATCTTGCGGATCGCAGCGGCAAGTGGTTGGCCACCAGACGAAATTCCTTTGGGGCGTACCCTGCCGGTTGCTACGAGTGGCGCCGGTCAGGTTGTACGTGAACGACGACCGATCTTATTGGTCGCCCCGCCTGGACAAACGATCTGGCCACCCGGTGATATGGGGGAACGTATTCTAACCTGGTTGGGTGTTCCATTGATTGCCAAGGGGCGAGTACTTGGAGTGTTGAACATCGATGCGTACCGGCGGCACGCCTTCAATGACCGTGACCTGGAAGTTGCCCTGGCCTTTGCCAACCACGCGGCACTAGCCATTGAGAATGCACAACTCTACCAGGAATCGGTGACGCGCGTCGAACAGGAAATGGCAATTGCCCGCCAGATTCAGCTCAACCTCTTTCCGCACGAGCTGCCAGCGTGTGCAGGATTGCGGGTGGCTGCACGGTGTTTACCCGCTCGTGAGACAGGGGGTGATTTCTACGATGTGATTGCGCTCGGTTCCCGACTAGGGGTCATTATCGGTGATGTGAGTGGCAAATCACTGCCGGCGGCAATGCTGATGGCGGTAGCCCGTTCAACTGTTCGTTCGGAAGCTCGTAATCATGAATTTCCCCGTCTGGTACTGACCGAGACGAATCGCTGGTTAGTCGATGATGTGCCACGGAATACCTTTGTTGCGCTTGGATATGCACTGATTGATCCGATTGAGCAGCGATTGATACTTGCTAACGCTGGTCAGTTGTCGCCCCTATTACGACACGCCGATGGCCGCACGACTTTTCTGGAAACTGCTGGAGCTTTACCTCTGGGAATGCAACGTGATGCACGTTACAATCAACTAGAACTCGATCTGGCGCCTGGTGATACACTGGTGTTCTATACCGATGGCGTCGTCGAAGCTCAAAATCATCAGCGCGAATTGTTTGGCTTTGATCGCCTTGAGCATCTGGTGCGTCACTGGGGGTATCTCCCGCCAGAAGAACTTCTCGAACGTGTGTTGTCAGCCGTGCAAACGTTCAGTGAAGGCCGCAGCCCTCACGACGATATAACGCTGGTGGTGGTACAGGTGGATGAACAGCTATAGCCCTCGTGACAACGGTGGGTTTACATTGTTTCACAATCGCTCGGTTGCACAATCGTACCGTTTGCTGCATAGAGATGCTATCAGTCCAGACCGGATCGGACGCTGTCTTAGAGGAGTGGTGTTCCGTCTATCACATCTATGCCTATGAACGTCTGCGTGTCCTTACCTGGTAAAGGAGCGCACAACAGGAATGGGCAAACAGCAACCTGATGCGATGACATTGTTCACATGTTCGTTGCTAATATTCAACCAAAGGAGCAAAGGCATCGCTCATACACCTGTGGTATACCGTTAAGCACGATGACGACCCATCATTTGCTTCGGCTCAACTCATTTCATACACCATCAGGACACCGTAGGATGCGGAGTGAGAACCTACCTCGATCAGTGCAGTGCCGGTCAGACTGGCGAGAGACACTATCGATCAGCAATGCGTCCCGCTCGGCATTGTGTTTTATCGCCAGGCTAACCGGTCATATCCGCACTTCCACATTAGAGGGAGTAAGATCGTGTTGAGTGTGATTGAGCCGGCAGCGTTGTGGTTATTTGTTCTTACCATTCCGCTCATCGGGGTACTATGGCTGAATCGAGCTGAGCTTCTTCGTCGGCTGGGTTGGCTTCGGCTGTGGTTGCTTGTGGTGATACGGTTGCTGATGCTGGCGGCGCTGGTGTTAGCAATGGCAGGTCTCCAACTTGGCCGACCAGTGCAGGCAACGGCGACCGTTTTTCTCCTCGATGTTAGCGATTCGGTGGCACCGAGTCAGCGCCTCGCAGCGCTCGATTATATCAAACAGGCCGTGGCTACAGCCGATCCAGACGATCGCATGGCGGTTGTTGTCTTTGGAGCGCGTGCCCAGGTTGAACGAGTAGCCGAACCGCCACGTCCACTTGATCGCATCAACGAGTTGGTTGTCGGCTCGCGGACCAACATTGAAGATGCTATCCAGTTGGCGCTGGCAATCTTACCCGGTGCTATGCACCAACGTCTGGTACTGCTATCGGATGGAGGCGAGAATGTGGGGCAAGCGCTGAACGCTGCTCGCCTGGCAGCGGCGCGAGGAGTATCGATTGACGTTGTACCTCTGGTATCAGATCGTGGTCCTGACGCACTGATTGCAGCACTGAACGCTCCATCCAGCGCGAGTGTTGATCAGCTCATCCCCCTGACCGTTCTGATCGAGAGCGAGATGAGCGGCTCAGCAACGGTGCAATTACTCGTTGATGGTCAGTTGCGCATTGAACAACCGGTTACATTAACGACCGGTCTCAACCAGTTTTCGTTGACGGTACCGGCCGGTGAGCGAGGTTTTCGACGATTTGAAGCGTATCTGATGGCCCCTTTCGATACCCAGGCGGCCAATAATCGGGCTGTGGCGTTCACCTTTGTTTCTGGTCCACCGCGTGTTCTTGTGTTAACCGTTGCCGTCGAACAGGTGGCAGCCCTGGTTAACGCCTGGCGGGCGAGTGGGTTCGATGTAACCGTACAGGAACCAATCCAGGCTCCCGTCCGTCCGCTCGATTTACGTGTATTCGACGTGGTGGCACTTGTTGATACGCCCGCCAGTGCTGTTCCAACGACACTTCAGCGCGCACTGACCACATACGTGCGTGATCTTGGTGGTGGACTGTTGATGATCGGTGGGCCGCAATCGTTTGGAGCCGGTGGCTGGCGACGGTCACCTCTTGAACCACTGCTTCCCGTCTCGCTTGATCCACCAGTGATTGAAGAGCGCTTCGATCTGGCATTGGTATTGGTGATCGACCGCAGTGGGAGTATGAATGAATTGGTTGATGGCTCCCGCACACAGCTTGATCTGGCCCGTGAGGCAGCATTTCAGGCCAGTCGAGGTCTGACCCAGCGCGATCAACTTGCTATCATCGCATTCGACAGTTTGGCCGAAACCCTGCTCCCATTACAGCCGCTTACCGATCTGTTTACGATTGAAGGTGCACTGAGTCGGCTAACGGCTGGAGGAGGTACGAACATTCGGAGTGGTATCGCAATGGCTGCTGAGACCATCACAACGGCTGACGCCCGGATCAAGCATGTGATCCTCTTAACCGATGGCATATCTGAAACCGAATATGCCGATATGGTTTCCGATCTCTATGCGCAGGGCGTAACCGTTAGCACAGTAGCGATCGGGCGCAACACCGATCCGGCGCTCGAGCGAGTGGCCCGCATTGGTGGCGGAAAGTACTATGCTGTTCAGCAGGCAACCGCATTGCCACAGATTTTTCTAGAAGAAACGGTACGTGTTGCCAATCGTGATTTGATAGAAGAGCCATTCGTGCCGATTCTAGCCCTACCCACACCTTGGCTCCGTGATGTTGGCGCATTGCCGCCGCTCCAGGGTCGCAATGTCGTTGCCAACCGAGCGACCGGGCGCATGGTGCTTGCAGCGCCTGATGGCTCGCCGTTGTTGGCAACGGCCCAAATGGGATTAGGGCGCGTGCTAGCCTGGGCAAGTGATCTAACCGGTCGTTGGGCTATTGATTGGGTATCATGGGATGGATTTCCACGCTTTGCCGCCAATCTGGTCAACGAGGTGCTACCACTGAGCAATGATGCCCGTCTATCGCTGACGGCTACAGTTATTGCCGATCAGGTTGAGATTGATCTGACAGCACAAGATGCAGGCGGCCTGCCAATCAAGCTAAACGATATTCGCAGTCGAATAAGTGGCCTGGCGCTTGAACGTGATCTGGAGTTTACTCAGATCGCTCCTGGACGCTACCGGGCGGTCACGACCATTGATCAAGTCGGTGCTTACCTGATACAGGTATATGCTACTGATCAGGCAGATCAACCGCTTGGCAACGCCAGGATTGGTGTGACCGTCAACTATGCACCGGAATATGGACGAATGGCCGCTAATCCAGGACTGTTGGAAGAATTGGCTGCCTTCACCGGTGGGCGAGTTAATCCGCCACCTACCAAAATCTTTACACCGACAGAACGCACCGTATACGAGGTATGGTCCGTTACGATCCCGTTACTCTGGTTGGCATTGGCACTGTTGCCAATCGATGTTGCCCTCCGGCGGCTCTTCGTTCCGTTCCCTGATTGGCAAGCGAAGATGCAGCCCTACACCCGGCGTAAGGTGTCAGGATCAACAGAAACACCGGCATCGTTACCAGATAAGCCGCCTGCACCACCACTAAGTGAAGAAGAGCGTATTGCAGCCTTATTAACAGCAAAACGTCGGCGACATCGGGAAGAGTGATACTTTATGTTATACTGCCAGCAGAAGGTGGTGTTCACTGTTAGCGACGGAGTAGCCCATGTCAACTGAACAACCCGCAGTCGTCGTGCGGCCTACCGTCTCATTCACGGTTGCCAGTGATGAAGAACTCGAACGTCCATATCGCGTCATCGTGCAAAATGACGACGTAACGCCGATGGACTTTGTCGTCATGGTCTTGCAAGTGTTTTTTGAGCTTGATTATAGACGGGCCGAACAAGTCATGCTGACAGCTCATTATGAAGGGCGTGCCCTAGTAACGGTATTGCCCTTTCAGGAAGCCCAGGAACGAGTCTATCAGGCTCATCACGTAGCCCGTGAGGCTGGGTATCCGTTGACGTTTTATCTTGAGCCTGACGAGTAATGCCGTCTGTGCCGATAAGTGAAAATCTGGTAGGGATGACCTCCATCTGTCGCCGACACTGTAGTAATGGAGTTTCGTAGAGCTATGAATTTCCGGCCACGTTTGTTTGCCATTGCCCTGATCTGCATGGCGATTCTTGCCGGGTGTACATCTGCATCCCGTTCGCAGTTACCGTATGAACCGGTGCTTGCAGCAGAAGCAACCCCGGTTCCAGTTACTCCATCGCCAACACCACTACCGGTTTACGCGCCTGGAACCGAGGTCGCCAATGTGCCAATTGGTGGGCTGACCGCTACCGAAGCAGAAGCGGTCTTAGCTGCTGCCCTAACAGCAAACGTTGTTCCGTTAAAACTAGTTGCTGGTGGATATACATACACCATCGACCCGGCCACACTTCAACTCCGCCCTGATCTGACAACGTTGCTTGCTGAAGCGGCGCCGGCGCTGGGCAGTAACACGCCGGTCAACGTTCCACTTCAGCTCATCTTCAATGAGGATACTCTCCACGAGCAGATGCGTGCCTTTGCCGCTGAGACAGCTCTTCCGCCCCAGGTAACGGTTATCTCTTCAACAGAGGTTCTCTCGCGCAGCTTCGCCTATCTGCCCGGACGGGCAATTGATCTCGACCGTTCGGTTGAAATTGTGAGCGGTTTACTCGGTCGTGGTCGGAATACCACTCCAATTGCGCTCACACTCTGGCCAACCAACGAGCAACCCCGTATTTCGACTGCTCAGCTTGCTGAACAGCTTGAGCAAATGGCCGAGGTATGGGATGGTGTCGCCGGAATCTATCTCTATGATCTGGCGACCGGCACAGAGGTGGCTGTCAATGCCCGCACGGTGTTTCCGGGGGCAAGCACGATCAAAACCGCGATTATGCTCTATGGCTACACAAAGCTAGAAACGTTTACCGAAGAGCAGCGGCAAAGGATGCGTCTCATGATTGTCGAGAGCGATAATCTGGCAGCTAACGATATCTTAGCCGCAGGTGCTGGTGGTGTTGGTACCGACATCGCATTTCGCGGTGCGGTTGAGATGAGTGATATGCTGGCCGATCTCGGTCTGGAACACACCTACCTTTACATTCCCTTCGAATCGGTTGATTATATTAAACTCTACAACATTAAATACCGTTGCGGGCCAAAAGACCCAGTTGGCGAACCACCATACACCGAGACCGGCTGTGCACTGCGGGCAACTCCTTATGCGATGGGGCAGCTCTATCGTATGATTGACGAGTGTGCCCGTGGTAAAGGTGTTTTGTTAGAAAAATTCGCTCTACTTCGTCCCGATCGTTGCCAGGAGATGCTTGATCTGCTGGCTGAAAATGCTGATCGGACCCGTATGGTTGCCGGCATTCCAGAGGGAATACGGGTTGAGCATAAATCGGGCTGGATCGAGCATACGCAGGCCGATGCCGGCATCGTTCGCTCGCCAGGTGGCGATTATGTACTGGCTGTGTACGTCTATAAACCGCTTGGCGATAACCTGGCCTGGCCAGATTCGCTCCTTGGCGGCGCCATTGCTGATTTTAGCCGTCTCGTGTACACTGCCTACAATCCAATCCGTCTTCAATCCGTTACGCGAGGAGAGACGCCATGACCGGCCTGCCCATTAAGCGAATAGTGCTCTACAAGCATGGTGTGGGTTATTTCGAGCGTCGTGGGACGTTGAGTGGTGACGTTTTGACGCTCAGCTTCCCGCTGAGCGCAATGGATGACGTGCTTAAGAGCCTGGTGGTCATTGATCGCAGTGGGCAGGTGCGCAATATCGACTTCGCTACGCCCGAAGATCGCGCTTCATTGTTGGCCCGTGGAAGTATTCACCTCTCAGACCAGCGCAGTCTCCTCGATTTATTACGCGATCTGCGCGGACGTACCATCCGTCTGACGTTGACCGGTAAACAGGGTGAGACGGTGATTGGGCAGGTTGTTGGTGTTGATGTAGAAGATGAACGGCCACTACGACAGGCACTGGTGAGTCTCTATCTAAGTGAAGAGCGTGCTGTTCGTCCGATTGTACTTAAAGAGATTGTGCGCATTGAGCTAGTAGATGATAAGGCGCATGACGATCTCACCTTCTTTTTGCGCGCAGCTCAAAACGATGAACGTAATCGCACGGCTACCGTTCACCTTACACCCGGCGAGCACGATCTGCTGATTGGGTATGTTGCACCTGCTCCGGCATGGCGGGTAAGTTATCGCCTACTTTTCGAGGAGAGTGCCGATGGTGCGTCACGTTGTTTCTTACAGGGATGGGGATTGTTCGATAATCAGTTGGAAGAAGATTTGATCGATGTTGAAGTAACGCTCGTTGCCGGGCAACCGGTCTCGTTTCGTTACCGCTTGTACGAACCGCAAACACCTGACCGCCCCTTCCTTCAAGATCGACCACGCCCACAACCGAAGCTGGCAACCCGCATGCGTGCTATGGTCGCAGACATGGCCGAGCCAGAACATTTCACGGACGACGTAGGACTACTTGCAGCAGCATCGCCATCACCGGCAGTTACCATAGATACCTTGACAGAAAGTGTGCGCTCAGTAGCCATTGGTGAGGACCAGGGAGCGCTCTTTGCGTATCGGGTCACGCAGCCGGTAAGCGTTGGTCGTGGGCAGTCGGCGATGGCGCCGATTGTAGGTACCCAGCTTTCTGCTCAGCGAGAACTAGTCTACAACCGTCGGCGCCTGGAACGTCACCCCCTGGCCGCACTCCGCGTCGTTAACGAGACGGGGCTTACCCTCGAACAAGGGCCAACAACAGTGTTGATCAATGGCGAGTACGCCGGCGAGTCGGTGCTGCCATTCACCCGTATTGGCGCGCAGTTTGTCATCTTTCACGCTGTTGAGTTAGGAGTGACGGTCACTGAAGCGACCCACCAGACCCGTTATCTGAGCGGGATTCGGCTTCACGAAAGCGATCTGCTCCTTGACGAGTATCTCCTCATCTTTCAAGAATATACCATTATCAGCTCACTGGCAACCCCCTGTACGGTCATGATAGAGCATCAGCGCACCGAGCAGACGGAACTGATCGATACACCATCACCCCTCCGTGAAGATGGTCAACTGGCTTGTTGGGCTGTACGTGTACCCGCTAACGGACAGATGACCTTCACAGTTTGCGAGCGACGCCTACTCTCGCGTCGCCAGACCATCAGTAGTCTTACCGGCGAGCAGTTACAGAACTTTCTACGTGATAAAGTCCTCGATGACCGGACGTTCCAGCGGCTGAAGGGTGTGATCAATCTGTTTCACCAGATTGAAGCAGCCCGGCAGACGATGAAGCAACACGAAGCTGAGCAAAAGCGGATTGTTGAGCGTCAACAACAATTACGGCAAAAGATCGAACCGCTCCGCAGCGACGGCGAGGAAGGGATGTTGCGTCAACGCTACATCGCGTCACTGGCACAACTTGAGGATCAGCTTGAGCGGCTCGATACCGCTATTGCCGAACAACAAGCTCTCATTCAGAAGCTTACCTCACAGGTCGAACGCCGTCTGCAACGTCTCCACGAATGAAAAAGAATTGTACCCATGGCACGTGATAAACGAACATTCTTATTGATCGTTCTGACAGCTCTCAGCGGTTGGATCATTGCATGGGTGGTATATACCCTGGTCGGATCTAACCGAAACCCTGAAGTGCTCCGTTGGCTGGGGCTGGTGATTTTTATCACACCGCTAACCAGTTTCATCGGTTGGATCGGTGCCCGACCTCACGAATGGCGCTTGGCTGCCGCTTCTTGCGGTGCGCTCTATTTCTTCACCCCTTTCATCGCGGCGCGCATCGAGACTATCATTGCGCCCGAGGCCGCTCGCCAAACAGTAGGGCTGCACACCGTCTATTTCGTCAGTGTATTAATCTGCCACTTGCTAGGGGCAACCGCATTCGCGTGGTGGCGAGGACAATCCTGAAAAGACCTGGCAGGTACGCGAGCCGTCGACCTGCATGGAACACGAGTGGTCAGGAGCCAGTCGCTATGGTAAACGCGATACCGCGCTCCCGGTAATTGCTGCGCTTACAACGATGCTGATTTTCTGGCGATGCCGCGCCCCCAGCGATACCGCCCCGGTAGGGGTATAGCAGTGTTGTACCCTCGACGATGCCGCACCCACAGCGATGGCATACCTCTGGAGCGCATCAGACTTTTGCCCGACTTGAAGATCAACAGCGTTCAGAATACAATTGATGTTACCTCTGATTATCGTTCCTTGCATCAACGACTCGTCTCGCAACGAGAAAGGCAAGATGATGAAAGCAGCCCAACTATTAGCCGATTATGTAGACCATCCGGCTTTTCGCGAGATGTGTCGGGCTGCCAAACAGATGTTAAAAGAGGGGGTTGAACCCCAGGTTGTACGGCAGCAGATCGCCGCACGCTACGGTCAACCACCGGTCGAGCTGCGACTCCGCGATCAGCCACAGCCGCTCAAGATTATCGGCGAGCATCTCGTGGAACCAGGGGCCATTGACCAGATCAAAACGGCTTTGCGCTTGCCGCCAGCCATCCGTGGTGCCTTGATGCCTGATGCGCATCAAGGCTACGCCCTGCCGGTTGGTGGGGTCATCGCCTATGATCGCGCAGTCGCTCCGTATCAGGTGGGAGTGGATATTGGCTGCCGGATGCATCTCTCGATCTTTGCCGGAATAACTCCCGACGATGCCCGTCGTGACCGGCACCACCTGCTCGATACGATCACGAAGGTGACGGTCTTTGGCATCGGATCGCCGAAAAAGCCGGTTGCCGACCATCCGGTGCTTACCGACTCGCGCTGGCAGGCAACGAAGCTGCTCCGCACCCTGCACGAGATAGCGAAACTCCAGATCGGGACTTCTGGTGGCGGCAACCACTTCGCCGAAATCGTGATCGGTGAATGGCTTGATACGCACCAACCATTTGTCGGTCTGCTCACCCATAGCGGGAGCCGCGGTGTTGGCGCCCAAATCGCCCGCTACTACGCCGACATAGCCGACCGTGAGACAGCAGCTATTGCGCGCGGCATCCCGAAAACGTATGGCTGGCTGAGTACCGAAACCGAAGCCGGTCAGGAGTATCTCCTATCAATGCGGCTTGCCGGAGATTTCGCCCGCGCCAATCACGAGGTCATCCATGCCCGCTTCGCGAAGGCGTTGGGCCTGACGGTCGAGCGCGTGATCGAGAATCATCACAACTTTGCCTGGGAACAACCGGACGGGACGGTGATCCATCGCAAAGGTGCAACACCAGCAGAAGCCGGTGTGCTGGGGATTATTCCCGGCTCAATGGCGACCGCCAGCTATATCGTCGAGGGATTAGGTGATAGAGCCTCGCTGTCGAGCGCTGCCCACGGTGCCGGTCGTCGATTTAGCCGCTCAGAAGCACGTCGCACAATCACGCCGGCAATGGCAGCCGCTGTCGTTCGTGAGGCGGGGGTGCTCGTGCGCGGCCTGGCCGTTGACGAATCGCCGCTGGCATACAAAGACATCGAGACGGTGATGCAGGTACAAATTGCTGCTGGTCTTATCCGTCCTGTCGCCAAAATGCGACCACTGGTGGTTGTGATGTCAGGGACAGAGGGAGAAGATTAGGCCATGCCGGAACGGTCGCTATCACCATCGCAGCAGGAAGCTATGCCTTTCCCTCGTTTCCTCTCTCCATGCGGTAAGCGTATCGTGGGGATGGTGAGCGTGAAGACCATCCCCATGACACCTAGCTGCGCACAATAAATGGAATGTACGCCCGCGGGGTGAGCAGCACGCCATTGGCATTGAAAGGCGTATCACTCGACCAGTGCTGATCTGCACCGCCAGCCCGTGGCTTTAGTTCGCCAGGACTCTGATTCCCAGGCGTGCTGTCATTGATCGTCGTGCCGCTTCCTTCATCAAACCGGTACAGCGCAATTGTGTTGCTATCTAGGGTATGCGGAGCAGTGGGGCGAGAAAAAGACCCAGAATAGCGGACCACATTCGACAATCGCAGATCGTCAAGCCAACCGTTGTAGTAACGACTACCAGGATAATCATGCTTCTCTGCGCCCAAAACGAGATAGGGATCGCTGTTGGGATAACTAGTTGAGCGGTTAAGCCGATAATCGATCCGTCCTGATGGCCCCGGCATCTCATTATCAAGCTGCCCATCAATGTAGAGACGCACTAGGCCACTGTTTGCACGGGTAACAGCAACATGATGCCATTGACCGTCAGTCACTGTTACATGACCTTTGAGAAGACGATCATCACTACCTACACTAAAACCAACAACCAGTTTGCCATCACAAATCGCAACACCATAATCACCATAGTCGCCATTACCGAATATATCCCGGTCGATGATGATATTCCCGTAATACCATCCATCACAAGCTGGCGCATCATTGTCACCTGGATTAGCTTTCATCCAAAACTCTAACGTTATATCACCACCTACATTGACCGGCCGCGAGCTAGTTAATTGACCACTACCATTAATCGCACCCAACGGGATTTTAACCCGATCACTATCTAACGTTTCATTACCACCGTTGTGAAAGCCGTAAAAGCGGATAGAGAAACCACTGGAGGTAGCCGGTGCTGCTGAAGCTGTTGATGCACCGGTAGACGGCAGTGTTGGCTGAGAATCAGGATCGCGATCAGGTGTAACCGATGGCGCTGCGGTCACATCACGCACCGCTTCTGAGGTAAACGGCGTCCCGCTCGCACTACAGGCAATCAGGATTAGACAAATCCATCCACTTAGCCATCGCGTATGCCACTGGCGTCCCATGCCATCCTCCGCTCGCCGCTGGCTATCTCGCTACCAAACCGCGATCTGCTCGTAACGTTGCCAATGAAACACGACACAGAACAGTCATTCCCTGTTGATAGCTGCGTTCCCGGTAACGAATGCCTCCCATACCGATACATGCGGTTCTTAATACTCCCTGCAACACGCGCCAGCAGTCTCCGCTTCAGGCAAACAATTCGTGAACCACCCAGTTGCCTGGTACACATCTACCTCTGCCTATGATGGCTAGAACCCAGTAGTGTTCTGAGTTCATCCATCAAATTTTTGCTACTACGCAATACATATTCACGGTACCACATTAGCAAAGGATGACACAATAGCCAGAAAGTACCACTAGGATGTTCAGGGTTCTTGCCCTTCCCGGTAGTGGTAATAGCAGAGGGGTGACAGGTTCATCCCTTCCGGCAGAAATGCAGTGAAGAGAGGATAGAGAAACGTAGACAAGATGGCTTCCCAACCCGATTGTAACCATACCCTCTCCCTTGCCTCGCCCGGTCAGCAAAGGGGTACCCCGAAGCTGAGCATGTTAAAACCACTGGATGCAGGTGAAGGTAGCTAACGCACTCCGCAACCCGAAAACAGCAAATACTACCCATCCCTAAAGTACCGCATACCGATGCTGATCAGCATATTCGTGAATGATACGAGCGGCCCGTCTCCCTAATTCAACCGCATAGTTCGTCCCACGATCCCAGGGGTAGACCTGACTCATACTCGCCCAGTACAAACCAGAAAGCGGGGTTGTAATCGGCGGAATGTTACGGCTATGGTTGACCGGCACTATCGGCTGGGCATACGTTTCGCGATGGAGCCAGAAGGCACGTATCCAATCCGGTTGAAAAGCAGGATTAATACGGCGTAGAGCTGGCAAAAATCGTTCAAGCAACGTTTGCGCATCAAGCCGAAAATACTCGTGATCGGGATCGAGATAGTCGCCACAATAAATGAGGTGGTCACCGCCATAATGCACCGGTTCAATAAAGTTGGTATGCTCGACCAGCGCCAGAAACGGAAATTCATCTTTAGGCAGATTGAGCCAGTAGATACCGTTGGTTAGTGGACGACGAAGAGCAATTGTCATGACGACTGCCCCCATCGAATGTAGTCGGCGCAATTGCCCAAGATACTCACCAGGGAGTGAGGGAACCAGGCGGGCTAGCAATCCCGGCGCTCCGGTCACCAGCAACGCATCATATTCGACCGGTAGTGACTGCGAAGCAATAATTTGCCATCCGTTTGTTGTCTGGGTAACTATATTGACCGGTGTCTGAAGGAAAATTTGCACTCCACGGCGGCAGCATGCAGTCCCCAGTTCATCAGCGAAAGCTTGAAACCCACCCCGAAAATAGCCCAGCTTAAAGCTGCGTGCGCGCAGACGCGCCCAGAGCCAGGCCATGTTTACTTCATCAGCATGTGGGCCAAATTTACCTTCCAACAACGGCCGCCAGATAACCTGCGCCACCCGCTGCCCTGCAAAACGCTCAGTCCAGGACATCGCTGTAACCCGTTCGAGCTTTTGCCAGTTCCGGGTCACAAACTTCAGATAAAAGGCAGTGAGTCCGAAACGCAGCCGGTCAATGAACGGTAAGCCAGGGAAACGCAACACCGGCAGGACACCATCGAGGGCATAACCGCACCCCCGCCACCACTGAGCCGTGACCGGCGCCCGAAAGAAGAGACGGTCACGCATCCCAATTTCATTGGTCAGCTCGATAATCGCATGATCGGTTGTAAAGATATGGTGATAAAACCGCTCAAGCGGCCATTCCCAACCTGCATCGCGAAAGCCGCTGGCTAACCCGCCCAATTGTGCGCTTGCTTCATAAACGGTGACTGAGTGACCCTGACCGGCGAGATCGTAGGCCGCGCTGAGACCGGCAATACCGGCGCCGACGACAGCAATCTTCATGGCAGCACCTTCTGAGGGTTTGCCGGTTCAGCGATGTCACTCTCGGCTGTGCCCGACGCACGCAACGCTGCTGCCCGATCCATATCACGCCAGGTCAAACTCTGGCGCAACATATACCAGGCACCGAGCAGAGTCACCGGCAACCATAATGCAACATGCAGCACCAGAGTATAACCGGCAGCAACTGCGTGCACGACACCAAATTGGGTCAAAATAGCAATCCCCGGTGCATCAAAGGTGCCCACATACCCCGGTGTTGAGGGAATAGTCGTAAACAGATTTACCACTGCCGTCATCAGCATCAGCACCAGAAAAGAGACCTCAAAGGGGAAGGCATGCATCACAAACCAGTACTTCAGCGTCTCTCCCAACCAGATCAGGGTCGATGTTAACAGGATCACGATCATTTCACGTGGGCTACGCAGTGATTGCAAACCAATGATAAAGCGATCAAAGAGGCCATGAATGTGTGGCCGCAACCGGTCTGGTGCAAAGCGATCAACCAGCATCGTATAGAAACGACTCATGCGCTGCGGACGGGCAGCCAACCAAATAAATCCGATCAACGCGATCAGAAAAATGCCACTGAAACCAATCACCAGCGAGCGAAACATTGGTGGTAACGGTGTAAAAGGCAGGGTAATAGCTACAAAAAGCAGCATGACCAGTCCGTCGAACAACCGCTCGAGCACTACAGTCGCCAAAGAAGCACTCATCGCGATACCACAGTTTCGTCGGAGTACGTAACTACGGAGTACCTCCCCTGCCCGCACCGGATAAACGTTGTTTCCCATATAACCAATCACGACAATTGGAAACAGCGTGCGCAACGGCACCGAGGCAATATGGTTGAGCATCGACTGCCAGCGCCAGGTTCGTATCCAGACCGTGATGAAGTAGACAACGATCCCTGGTATCAACCACCAATAATTTGCCTCACGCAATGCCTCCCAGAAATGAGCCAGATCGAGGCCATAGAGCGCAATAGCCAGAAACACAAGACTAATGATCAATCCAAGCCATAATTTCCAGTGACGCACCGATATTCCTTTAACTGTAATAACAGAGCTATCGCTATTCGATCATCATTTGTGCATCTTACCCTTGCTATTGCCGAATGTCAAAGCGGTAGGATCAAGAGCGCGAAGGGGAGCGGTACGAATGGGTCGACACGGACACCACCTTGATGCCCCTGTGCTATCAAACCACTCGAAGAGCCACCATCAAGGTTAACTGCAATCTCAATTGCCAGATCAACCGTCGCCAGGAACTGCGACCATTCGGCAAGGCTGAAGCTGGCGCCAGGGGCAACAATCAACAAGACCCGACCGGCCTGATCAAGCGCAATCGCGCTTCGCCGCGCACGCTGATCGTCAGCTACCGTGTAAGCAGCCTCTCCCTGCCTTCTGACCAGGAGTGGCCATCCCTGAATAGCTTGTGCAAAGGGTGTCCCATCGTAAGGTTGTTCGGTCAATGACCAGAGATGAGGCATGCCTTGCGCATCAATGGCGAACATGCCTCCCTGGTTAACATAGCTCGAGCCGATCACCTGTTGGTTACTGATCAAGAGGGCTACCGGCTCACCACGCTGATCGAAAAAACCACCATTAATCGCAGCGATAGCATTGTACTGCGCTAACCAGGCCTGCAAGGTACGGGGCTTAGTCGGATCATAGGCAACAACAAACCGTACTTGCGTTGGATCGATCCGCACGATTTGTACCGGTAATCCCGGTGCTTCGATCTGGCGAATTTCGACTCCCGATGCTATCAAACGCCAGGTAGCATCAGTATCAGGAGGTGTGGGAGTTGATAGAAGCGTTGGAACGATAACCGGACTGTCAACCTTGATCGGCGCCATCGTACAAGCCGCCAGGTAGATCGTCACTCCCAGCAGAATGAGCATCGGCACAACGTGCCGATAGGAGGCGCTCGTTGGTTGGCGGTGATAAACGCTCACTTACGCACCTCTTGATGTAGATTGTCGCCAATGACACGTAACCCGTTTGTGCTACCTCTATTACCGCTTGCCATCGAGAGAAGAGTAGAAGGTTAGGAAAGGGTGAGAGTCGAACAGCAATTGCACAACCACGCTCGTAAGTATAGCGGAAGACCCCATTCTCGGAAGACGGAGAAGATGAACGTTGTCTTATACTCGTCGAAGCTACGCTCTTACCCTAGACGCAAACTAACTATGGTATGCTTTGACCCGCCACTTACCCCAACTGATGGTAGCCTGATCGGTAATAGAGCAGAGGTCTGCCCCC
>JAGHYT010000128.1:0-10246 GCA_017743535.1 Chloroflexus sp. | reverse complement strand
CCCCGTGGAGGAGCGGAAGGGGGGACGTGGGGGGCTGGTGCGAAAGCATGGTGGCCCGCGCACGCAATGGTCGGATATGCACGGTACGAGCCTCATGCAACATCCGGGTTTTTGACCAGGCTTTTAGAGCGTAGAAGAAAATCGGTTGAAGCATAGCGGCGGGGCGCAGCAGTGCCACGCCCGTACATTCGGGAGGCCTCGGTTGGGCGCAGCGGCGGGGTACAGTAGCGCTGCGCCCGTACATCTACTAACGAGGTTCGGCCGTTGAATCAACGTTCAGGAAGGTGAACCTACACGCGCGTAATATACTCGCCTGTGCGAGTATCGATCTTCAACACATCACCTTCGTTAATAAAGGCCGGTACCTCAATCACCGCACCGGTCTCTAGCGTGGCCGGTTTGGTGACGTTTGTAGCTGTATCCCCGCGTACTGCAACCGTTGTCTCCACTACCTTCAGGTTTACGAAGATCGGTAATTCGACACCGATGATGACATCCTTCTCAGCATCGTAGACTAGATCAACCGTCTCGTTCTCCTTCATAAATCGCACTGCATCGCCGACCAATTCAGCCGATACCGGTATCTGATCGAAGGTGTCATTGTCCATAAAGATGAAACTGTCACCTTCCCGGTAGAGATATTGCATCGGTCGGCGCTCGATGCGCACGATGTCAATTTCTGCACCGGCACGTACTCGATCTTCAATCACCTTCCCGGTGGTCAGGCTCTTTAGCTTCATCCGCACAAAGGCCCGCCAGTTTCCTGGGGCAACGTGTTGGAATTCAATAACCTGGTACAAATCGTTGTTGTAGCGAATGACAATGCCATTGCGCAGATCAGAAGTTGTTCCTGCAGCCATTTCAATATACTCCTTGTTTGTTGTATCCTGGTTGTTACCCAATATACTCCACACTACCAGTAATCCCTGGCGAGTGCTATCACTATAGGCGGATTCGGTATTCTGCGCAAGTTGGTTATAGGGAAGGAGAGAGGCATAAGCAGTAAGGACGGGTTCCCCCGCCGGTGGGAACTAGGGCCAATCGCTTACTTGCAGAATACGGGCCAGCGGCCCGCCCTCCTAGAGGGGGCGGAAATGGTAGCGGTAGGTTTCCCCGCTAGTGTGGACTAGGTTCACTTACGCGCGTACAGGAATGTGAGCTGAAAGCTCGTGATCCCACGAAATGGAAGCGTGCTTGAGGGGAGGGACACATATCCTTACCCCACCTTTTGACTGATCAAGTAATCGTCCACTTCGCATACAATACGTTATGAGGATCAGTCTCTCAACTTACAGGAGAGTTGCTCGATGAAGCTCGTTCTTCCAGGTCTACTACGCGACGAACTGATGCCACGAATTATGGCGGTCGCACCGGAGGCAACTATCGTTTGGTTCGATCAGAATGGGGAGCCAGAAGCTCCCATTACTGATGCTGAAGTTCTTTTACGCTGGTTCTTCTCCAACGAGCAACTGGCGCGGTTAGTGCGTCAGATGCCTTCACTGCGATGGCTCCATATCCCGCGTGCGGGTGTTGAAGGGTCTCTCATTCCTGAAGTTATTGAGCGCGACATTATTGTTACCAATTCAGCCGGTGTTCATGCTATTCCGATCAGCGAATTTGTGATGTTCTTCGCCCTCAGCCATGTCAAGCAGGCTCGTTATCTGCATCAGTTGCAGGCCGCCCACCAATGGCGCGAGGCAAACTTGCAATTGCAGGAACTTACCGGTACCACGATGCTGATCATTGGTTTAGGTCACATTGGACAGGCGATTGCCGAGCGTGCCAGTGCCTTTGGAATGCGCGTGTGGGGATCACGGCGAACTCCACGTCCGGTTGCCGGCGTTGAACGGGTGGTTGGTGAGGGTGAATGGCGTTCACTCCTCCCGGCAGCCGATTTTGTGGTCATTGCAGCACCGCTTACCCCAGCTACCCGCGGGATGTTTGGTAGAGCAGAACTGGCGTTGATGAAGCCTGATGCCTATCTGATCAACATTGCTCGTGGTGAAATTGTTGACGAGGTCGCCTTAATTGAAGCATTACGTACCCGACGCATCGCCGGCGCCGGGCTTGACGTATTTGCCCAGGAACCGTTACCGCCAGATAGTCCATTCTGGACGCTGCCAAATGTCTTTGTAACGCCCCATATCTCGTGGAGTTCACCACATATTCGTACTCGCACGCTCGATCTGTTCGCTGCCAATTTGCGTGCCTTTATCTATCAACAGCCGCTCCAGAATGTTGTTGACAAGCGGGCTGGCTATTAGTGGTGGAACTATTGCATTCCGGCTCTTCCTATTGCGCCCGTAGGGTCTGAGTTGTGGATGTCGATTCCAAAGGGAATACACTTGTGTTATCCTTTTTCTAAGAGCATGATCAAAAACCTGGACTTGTGATGAGGCTCGACAAGGGCATCTCCATCATGGTTAGGCGAACGCTGGTAGGCAATGCATGCGTCTCCGTGACGCGATGGAACGGGGTTGCACCGGTGCCAGCGCCGGTGCTGCGGTGCACGCCTGGCGGCCCGCACCTTCCCGGAGAGAAAGAACGTTGGAAACCTGAGTTCGATCCGGTACTCCGTGAACGGTGGGGAAACATGGAGGCTAGAGAGAAAGAACGCTGGAAAACTCCTCATGTCATAGTCGCACGGGCATAGTACGTGCCCAATGAGACGTTTTTGATCAGGCTCTAAGTCGCTTTTTCCTTCCTTCGTATCGTCATGGTTCGCGTACCATACACAAGAGGAGCAACCAATTTATGACCGCAACGACCGACCGTCTTGAAAGTCTCTTTGCCAGCCGTGTGCGAGAAGTCGTACCGCCTTTGTTCGGCGCTGCTGGCGAGCCGGTACGTCCCCTGATCAGTCTGGCGTATGGCCTGGCCGATCCTGAACTCTTCCCACGAGCCGAATTGATGGCTGCTGCTGCGGAAGTTTTAGCCTACGAAGCTGCCGATTCGTTGAATTATGCCCTGTCGTATCCCGGTCTAACCGATCAAATTGTTGAGCGTCTCCGGGCTGAAGGTGTTGCGGCGCAGCCTGAACACGTGCTGGTGGGGTATGGTTCTGGTCAGATACTGGCCCTCTTACCTGAAATCTTCGTGGAGCCGGGGGATACTGTCATTATCGAAGCGCCTAGCTTTCTCGGTGCTGTGCGACGTTTTGTGCAATCGGGAGCACGTCTGATCAGCATTCCGGTTGATGATCAGGGAATGGATGTTGCGTTACTGTCAGACACCCTACGCAAACTGGCGGCTGGTGGTCGGCGTCCGAAGTTCATTTACACAATTCCTACTTTTCATAACCCGACAGGGGTAACCTTAAGCCTGGAGCGACGCAGACAACTGGTTGCCCTGGCTGCTGAATACGGTGTGCCGGTGGTTGAAGACGATGCCTACATCGATCTGCGGTTTGCCGGCGAGCCATTGCCATCGCTGGCTGCGCTCGATCAGGAAGGTTGGGTCATTCGGGTAGGCACCTACTCGAAGATTCTCGCGCCCGGGTTACGGATTGGGTGGGTTCATGCGCGACGTGAAATTATTGATCGTCTCCTAATGGTAAAGGCTGAAGGTACCACTGGTCCCTTCATCACCCGTGTCGTAGCTCGCTTTTGCGAGAATGGCCGACTCGAACGACATATTGCTATGCTTCGTCAGCACTATGCTGCCAAATGTGCAGCAATGGCGGCTGCGATACGTCAACATTTTCCGGCTGAGGCCAGTTTTGTCATGCCTGCTGGTGGTTTTTTCATCTGGGTCAAACTTCCGCAAGGCGTGAGCGCTCGTGCGCTTCTGGAAGCAGCCCGTGCCCGGGGGGCTGAGTTTCTGGCTGGTACGGCCTGTTTTGTTGATCGTGCGCAGGGCGAGCATGCGATGCGTCTTGCCTTCAGCTTTCAGAGCATTAGTCGCATTGAAGAGGCGATTGCGATTATTGGGGCGGCTTTTGCCGATCTTTAGAGTGTGTCAAGCCCTTCTTGCCTGAACGGTGTTGGGGCACACAGTGGTGTGCTCCGACGATCTCCACAAAGCGAAAGCAATGCCCCCAGCCTGCAAGGAGAGGATGGGGGCAACCGACCAGTGTTTACTGCACATACAATCTGGCAGGGAAAAACCTTGTGATCCTACATCTGGACAAGGTTATTCGTTACTCTGGTGGGTTTCGAGATATTGCAGAGCATCGGCGACGGTTTGAATCTTCTCAGCCTCTTCGTCTGGTATCTCGACGCCGAACTCTTCTTCAATTGACATAATCAGCTCTACAAGATCGAGCGAGTCGGCCTTCAAGTCTTTGGTGAACGATGCGGTAGGAACAACTTGATCTGGTTCTACACCAAGCTGTTCGACGATAATCTTGCGCAGGCGCTCTTCCATCTCAGGCGAAGCCATACGAATGACATTCCTTCCTTTCAAAAACGGCTATTCCTCATCATTACGGTCGGCTAGATAGCGGGTAACTACCGTGCCGAGCACGCCATTAACAAACCGACTTGAATTATCACTGCCAAACTGTTTAGCCAGTTCAACAGCCTCATTAATCACGGCCTTGATCGGCGTCCGCTCTACATCATCGATCAGCAACTCGAAGAGAGCGATGCGCAGCACCGCTTTATCGACCCCCGGCATCTGTGCAACCGGCCAGTTTGGTGCTGCCTCTTCGATAATCCGATCAAGGTAGGAACGATGTTCCCAGGCGCCGAACACCAGGCGTCGTAAGAAATCGGCACTCTCTTGCGACATTGGTTCATCGGCGAGCCGACGCTCGAGCACCTGATCAATCGCATGATCGGTTTCATCAACTTCAAAGAGGATCTGCAACGCTGCGATCCGCACTCGATGCCGTTGACTTGCCAATCTTGCCCTCCCCATACGCATCCCGTTGCCGACTTATGCCGGGTTGAGTGTCTCTTTCCACTGACGCAGCAGCTCAGCGACGTAGCCAGTGTGAATTCGACCGGCGCGGAACTCCGGATCATCGATCAGGGCCAATTGAAACGGGATGGTTGTTTTAATACCGGTAATGACACATTCATGGAGCGCCCGCCGCATTCGGTTAAGCGCTTCTTCGCGTGTATCACCTACCGTAATAATTTTTGCCAGTAACGAGTCGTAGTTGCCGGGTGGCTTGTAGCCGGGGTAGAGGTGAGAGTCAACCCGAACACCTGGCCCACCGGGTGGCAGGTAAAATTCGACTTCACCACTTGCCGGCAAAAAGTCACGCTCTGGATCTTCGGCATTGATCCGACACTCAATTGCGTGCCGCGTTATTTTAATGTCTTCCTGGCGGAGCGTCAAGCGTTCGCCACTGGCAATCAGCAACTGCCAGCGCACCAGATCAACACCGGTGACCTGCTCGGTAACCGGATGCTCAACCTGAATGCGCGTATTCATCTCGATAAAGTAATAGTTCCCATCCTCGTCAAGCAGAAACTCCAGCGTGCCGGCATTGACATAGCCGATAGCGGTAATTCCGCGCACAGCATCGGCTCCCATGCGGGCACGCAGTTCAGGGGTGACTGCCGGTGACGGGGCTTCTTCGACGATCTTTTGATGACGACGCTGCGCCGAACAGTCACGTTCGCCGAGGTGGATTGCGTTTCCGTACTGATCGGCCAGCACCTGAATCTCCACGTGTCGTACACGGGTAAGGTATTTTTCCAGCAAAAGCGCACCGTTACCAAAAGCTGCTTCTGCCTCGGCGCGAGCTGTGGAGAAAGCGCGTTGCAAATCGGCTTCATCGTAAGCAACTCGCATACCACGCCCACCACCACCACTGGAGGGTTTCAATAAGACCGGATAGCCGATCTGACGGGCAATATCGATTGCCTCTTCCAAAGATCGTACCTCGCCATCAGAACCGGGTACAGTTGGTACACCGGCTTTGCGCATCGTTTCGCGCCCAATAGCCTTATCGCCCATCAGACGGATCGGTTCCGGTGGGGGGCCAATGAAGGTCAACTTACAATCGGCACACATCTCGGCAAAGTACGGATTTTCGGAAAGGAATCCATAACCGGGATGAATAGCATCGCAGCCCGAGACAAGTGCAGCACTGATCAACGCCGGCGCATTCAGGTACGATTTGGCGGGTGGGGGTGGCCCGATACACACCGCTTCATCGGCCAGGCGTACCGCCAACGAGTCACGGTCGGCAGTGCTATAGGCGGCTACCGTCCGAATACCCAATTCCTGACAGGCCCGAATAATGCGTACAGCAATTTCGCCACGGTTTGCTACTAATACTTTGCGAATCATCAGGACATCACCATTCCACCGTCGATAGTCAGCGTTTGTCCACTGATATATGCGCCAGCATCAGAGGCCAGGAAACAAACTAGCCCTGCAACCTCGGCCGGCTGGCCGAACCGACCGAGCGGGATCGTTGCCAGAATTGCTTTGCGGGTCTCTTCGTTGAGGGCGTCGGTCATTTCAGTCTCGATAAAGCCCGGAGCCACTGCATTAACCGTGATGCCACGGCTAGCCATCTCACGGGCAGTTGATTTGGTAAAACCGAGAATCCCGGCTTTGGCCGCAGCATAATTGGCCTGTCCAGCATTTCCGGTTAACCCAACGACCGACGTAATGTTGATGATTCGACCAAACCGTTGTTTGGTCATTGGCCGCAGCACTGCACGGGTACAGAGAAAGACACCGCGCAGATTAGTGGCGATGACCTCATCGAAATCGCTCTCCTTCATACGAAGGAGCAGAGTGTCGCGGGTGATACCGGCATTGTTAACGAGAATGTCGATGCGACCAAACCGCTCCAGGGTAGTTTTGACCAGATGTTCAACATCCTCGGGTTGGCTGACATCACCTTGGATGGCGATTGCGGTACCACCTGCGGCGGTAATGGTGGCCACGGTTGCTTCGGCTGCGGCTGCGTTTCCACGGTAATTGACGACAACGGCTGCACCACTTCCCGCCAACCGCTCAGCGATAGCCCGACCGATACCACGGCTGCCGCCGGTCACAATGGCTACACGCCCGCTCAAATCAAGCAGCATGACGTATTACCCCTCTGCTATCGCAAACAACGTCTTTCCATCGATAATCAGGACATTCCGTTTTCCACTTGCCGCCTTGATCGTATCAGGAGTGAATTCGGTTGACGTAATCACCAATCCTTTCGGAATACCAGATCGCTTCATATCCTGCAAAAGACTTTCGAGCGTGCCAGGACGAACCTTGTCGGCAACCGATAAGCGCAACAGGTAGGTCACCCCTTCGTAGCTCAATTCAAGGTCGAGATGTTTATCTTTATCGATAAAGCGATAATCCTTGAACTCAAACCCCTTCTTGCGGAAGAGGTTCAGAACGTAAGAACCAAATTGGGGCAGTGAGAGGCCTTGTAAATCTTCAAGTGTGCGGACTACGCCAGGACGTTCAAGGCGGCCACCGCGTTCGGCAATCTCGCGTTGCAACTGCCGGTTGCGCTCTTCAGCGCGACCTGACATCACGGTACCGAAGGCAGGAAAAGGGATCAATGCGAAGGCAGAGAAGATAAAGTAGATGGTTATCAAATCCATCAACGTTGCCGGTGCTGGCTGTTGCTCTGCATCGAGTTGGATCACCGGCATCGGAGCAATACCGGCTTCTCCGACCAGACCATACCCGATCATAATGGCCAGGCCGAAGAGGAAGGTTATCAACCCAAGGGCCAGACCGTTAGCCAGGTACTCGCCACGAACCTTTCGTCCCAGATAGATACCGGCCATCACCGGAACAACACCGGCCAGAATTTGCAGAATGTTGTTAGCCAAAAACAGTGAACACCAGGCAATAGCGGTGATCAGACTGACTAACAGGACTTGGCCCCATTCAATCGCACGGATCGAACGGGTGATACGCTGGATAAAAGACATCTTAACGACGGGTTCTGACACCGGCTGAGGTGTCGTTTCAATGTTCATACCACCGAATCCTCTGTTGATTCAGGCGATGGGTGACCATTCCGATAACCATCGCGCTCAAGAAGCTCATCAACTGCTTCACGCAATTTGCCAAGATCGGAAAAGGCCCGATAGACTGAAGCGAAGCGGATGTAGGCAACCTCATCAAGATTACGTAGATGTTGCATCACCGCATCACCGATCACCTGAGAGCTGATTTCCTGCTCTTCGGTTGACATAATCATCGTTTCGACATCGTTTACCAATTGCTCGATAGCGGCTGCCGAAACTGGACGGCGGTAGCAGGCTGTGCGTACACCACGCGCAATCTTCTCACGGTCATACGGTTCGCGCGTGCCATCCTTTTTCACCACCATTAAGCTGACCGACTCGATACGCTCGTAGGTCGTAAAGCGACGACCACACGCCCGACATCTGCGACGGCGGCGAATAACGTCGCCGTCATACAGCTTACGGGTGTCTATCACATCAGTTTCAGCGAAATGGCAAATTGGGCACCGCATAGGTTAGCCTACTGCTCGATCTTTGTCTAGCAAGCATTATAGCATAGGCTTACACTGCTCTGATCTGCACCTCGCGGTTAAAACTCCGCTTGAGTAATCCACTGCGACGAGAAGCCTCCCAGATTTCCACGTGTGCATCACCGTTCGCAATAACGTTGATGATTATTTCTTCGCCGATTTGCACACGCACATCGTGCACGATCTGACTCTTGCTCCGTTCGAGATACTCGGCAAGGCGGAGCATTGCGCTCAGGCGGGCGATCCGGGCCTCATCATCGGTGGCGAGAATCATACGGTACGGGGTCAGGTCTTCCCATCCTTTTCGGTGATTCCGTACCAGACTGGCGATGATCACAATTTCACGATGACTAAAGCCGAGCAGCGTCGCATTGTGGATCAAATACTCACCGTGTTTGTGGTGGTCGTAGTACCCGACACTGATCCCAATGTCGTGCAAGATTGCGGCATAACCGAGCAGTTCACGTTCCCATGCGCCGTAACCGTGTAATGGCGCCAGTTGATCAAAAAGCGATAAGCTGAGCTTTGCCACCCGTGCGCAGTGGGCTGGCTCGTAGTGGGTCAGGCGAGCCAGGTTGAGGACGCTGAATTGACGTGGTTCGGGGAGTAACGGTTGTGGTTGTTCGGCAAGGAAGTGCTGGTAGAAGATACCTTCGCGCACTCCCTGACCACTAACCAGCAGATATGGAAAGTTGCCCCGATCCATTATGGCGGCGATAATCACGGCACCAGCCAGGGTTACATCGACCCGCTCCTCTTTTATACCCGGTATCTGTAACCGTTCGCGACGATTACGACGAGCAAGCTCTTCGATGATTCGATCTACAGATTCGCGGGTGAGTACATAACCATGCACACGCTCAAGTGGATAGCCCCGCTGCTTTTGATCAATGCGGGCTAGCTGACGCACCGTTCCTCCAATTCCACCCAGGCGACCATTGCCAAGATCGGGAAGCCAGTCTAGCGGTGCAAAGGCTTCGCGGGCTGCAGCGCGCAGGCGGCGCAGATCAGCACGACTAATCGGATCGCTCTGCACAAACTGCTCGGTAAAGCGAATGATCCCGGCCTGGACGGAGAACGTGCGCGTCAAGGCGCGATCAGTTACCGCCATAACCTGGGTCGAACCGCCACCTGTATCGAAGAGTGCTCCATGGCGCAAGGGAAGAGCATTGATAGCACCAAGATAGCCAAAATAGGCCTCCTCCTCTGCTGATATGATTCGTAAATCAAGCGGAGTCGATTCACGGAGGGCTGCCCAAAAATCGGCTTGATTAGCAGCTTCGCGAATGGCGCTGGTACCAACTGCGATCACCTGATCAACGCCGGTCGAGACACAAAGCGAGTAGAACATGCGTAACGCTTCCGCTGCCCGTCTGATTGGCGCTGGTTGCAATATACGTGCAGGGCCGATCCCTTCAGCCAGGCGAACAGTTTCGCTTACTTCATCGGTTAGTCGAAAGCAGTATCCCGGCTCGTAGGCCATCACGATGAGGCGAGTCGTGTTGGAACCGAGATCGATCACGCCCAGTTTTTTCATAGTGCCGTCCTGTCAGCAGGCATTGTTGCCGGAAGAGAAGGCGATTATACAGTTATGTTGGTAATAGTATACACGAAACGATTCTGTGCGAGGTGGTCTAAAACGATGCTCAGTCCATTGTTTTCATTTTCAAATTTCCTTTATCAACGCGAATCTTTCGTGCCTTCAAAACGTTTTCATAGATAGAAGCACGTTTTTACCTGACACCGGAACACGCAATGGCTTGCACCCACCATCATCACCATCTTCAGCCCATCAAGGCGGCACCGTCGCGCCTGCATCAC
>JAGHYT010000127.1:0-10290 GCA_017743535.1 Chloroflexus sp. | reverse complement strand
TGGGTGCGCGGGCCGCTGGCCCGCATTGCACGGCGAGCAGGTGAAACCTGGCAACATCCATCAGCGTCGCGCCCAGGCGGACGGGGGCCACTGGCCCGCACTGCACGGTGAGCAGGTGAAACCTGGCAACGTCCATCAGCGTCGCGCCCAGGCGGATGGGGGCCGCTGGCCCGCATTGCACGGTGAGCAGGTGAAACCCAGCGGTTGGTGCATTACACACCATTGCCCACTAGTTCCACCGTTTCGGAGGTTGAGACTAAACTCGGTGCCTACGCTCACTCTTTTTTCTTGCCGCTTACTTCACTCCTGGCGGGGAGAGTGAACTGTTGCAAAGCCCTACACGAACATTCCACAATCGATATCGTAAAGGATGCATGTTACTTGTCTTCCGACAGTTACTGGTATAATGTGCGCCGTGATTCGTTCACTGTATTGTTCAGTAGCAGCAATCAAATCTTCATTCTGGTTGCCGGTTGTTCTGGTATTAGTCGCCGGCAGCATGTTGGTGTTTGGCGCGGATCGGCCTCCACAGTATTGGGCAGTAGGTGAAGAAAACGAGCCTATCTTGACCAGATTTCACGGTAACGAGCAGAATGAAACCGATCGCTTTCGCTGGTCATATCCGCAGGCTACGCTCTTCATCTACGGATACCGCGGTGCTCCAGCACTGATCGAATTACGATTGGCGGCTCCACGCCGGGAAGGCATAGCACCAGCACAGGTGATTTTTACGCATCAAGACGGTCAATTGGTAACAACAACGGTAGCCGGTTATTGGCGTTACTATCGATTTCTGCTTCCAACCAGTACAACCGGCGAGTCATTTTTACGTTGGTCAACCGAACCCTACGTTGCACCACCTGATATTCGCGAATTGGGATTGGCGCTCAGCAGGGTGAATTTTCTGACAACGGTTGAACGACCCCCGCTAAGTGGTCAGATGATTGGTTGGGCAATACTGCCACTACTAGTCTGGTGGGCGGGCACGCTATGGCGTTGGGATGAACGTCTACGCAATATTTTAACAGGGCTAGCGCTCCTTCCGGCAATTGGTTTAGCTTCCTTTCCGGTAGGGGCCGAATACTGGTTACCCTCACTTCCATGGCCGTGGTGGCCGTTGGCGCCGGTACTCATCCTTGCGCTTTGGCCGTCACTGGCTAACTATCTTCAACGTCTTTCCAAGCGGATCACCCCACAACCACGGTGGAGCTGGTTTGGGATCATTCTGGCATTTGCCGGTCTGATAGCCATACGGTTCGGTGTGCCGGCCTGGATTGCCTTGCTACCAGTTATAAGTGGTGTTTGGCTGGTCTGGCCATTGATCACCGATGACGAAGAGGGGTCGGTATGGCCGGTTGGCCGGTCATTACTGCTCATAACCGGTATCGCGTTGGCGACGCGGCTGATCGCGCTTGACCAGATGCCGTTGGCATTGTGGCGTGATGAGTCGCGCCACGGCTTGCTGGCCTTACGAGTCTGGACAGAACCAACGTTTCGCCCGATTTATGTCGTCAAAGGCGCCGATTTACCGGCGCTGTTCTTTTATCTGGTGGCGCCAATTGTAGGTAACTGGGGTGCTCATGCCTGGAGCGTGCGCCTGGTGAGTGCGTTAGCCGGAGCTTTTACTCCTCTAGCGCTTTATTGGTTTGTCTCACCGCTCATTGGACGGCGGGCAGCGGTATTGGCTGCTGCCCTGTTGGCCTGGGCTTCGTGGTCGCTCAGCATGAGTCGTTGGGCATTCCCGGCGACACTCGACCATCTGCTGGTGCTCACTGCGGGGGGGCTGCTATGGCGAGGGCTTGATCCAGGACAGCAATACTGGCGCTCGTGGAGTTATGTTGTCGGAGCCGCGCTGCTAGGTGGGTTGGCTGTCTACACGTATCACACCGGCCGCCTGGCGCCACTGGCTTTGCTAATGGTAGCAGTTTTCCGACTCGGTCACGATCTCTCGCGCTGGCGACGGTTTTGGCCACATCTGCTTAGCGCTGCTCTGGTAGGGGCAATCGTAATCGCACCGCTGGCGCTCTATATTTTGAACGATAGTGCCGGTTTTAACCGTCGGGTAGGTTTGGTCTCAATTTTTCAGGCCAATGATCTCACCCGTCACCGACCACTCGATTTTCTCGGTGAGCACATCGTGCGCTACGGGCTGATGTGGCATGTGCAAGGTGATGCGAATGGACGTCACCATCTTCCCCTGGCGCCGATGGTTGATCCGGTGGTTGGGTTATTTCTGCTCATTGGGTTGGGTCTTGTTTGGCAAGCCCGTCGGCAATCGGTGGTAGTGTTGTTTGTGCTCTGGCTCCTCTACCATGTACCGGGTCTGTTGAGCTTCAATGCACCGCACGCGATGCGTACATTGGGTACGCTGGCCCCGGCCTGCGCACTGGCCGGTTGGGGGCTGAGCCGGTTTGGCAGTGGTCGTGAATGGCAGCGCTGGTTGATCCCTAGTATGCTAGTGCTCAGTCTATGCTTCAATCTTTGGGTCTATTTTGGACAGATGCGGACCAATCCGCGGGTGTACGGCGAATTTGATCGGGTTGAAACAGTCATGGCACATATTGTCCGTCGCGCTGCGACACCTGCCGACTCGATACAACGGGTATCGGTATACTTACCACGTGAGTGGGCGCTGAGTGATACAGTGCGTTTTCTGACCATCGATCTACCACCAGCGCAACAGCCAAAGATCTGGCGTGGTACAAGCGATGATGAGAATACATTGGTCGTGTTGCCGGCATTCACTGATGCTACCGAAGTGGCAACCGTGCTTCAGGCTCTTGGGCCGAGCGCAATTGAGGTATTCCCTACCCCTACGCTTCCATCCGACGGTGAGCCACTAGTGCGGGTTTTCGCCCGTGGTTCGGCTGCGATAGAACTGATGAGAGCGCCATGAGTTCCGAATATGCCCTCACCTTAGCCCAGGTTATCAGCGCACGATATGTCAACAACGGTCTACACACACCGTTCGCCGATCCATTAACCGCTGCTCGGCGCCTGGCCGGCATACAGGCGCAGATTCTGCCCGCTGCCAGTCTGGCACTCTGGAATCGTGTACCGGCCTTTAGCGCCAATCACTTCGATGACCTGCTCTACCAGAAACGGTCACTGGTGCGTATCTGGGGGCAACGGGGCACGTTACACCTTTACCCTACCACTGACTGGCCATTGATCTACGCAATGCAGGCTGATCGTGCTACCTACTGGGAGCGGGAAGCGGTGCATAATGGTTGGAATATGACCGAATATGAGGCATTTATCACGCAGGTCGCTCATCTGCTGTACGAACACGAAACGTTAGGCCGCAGTGATCTGCGGCGGTTTTTCCCGATGATTGATCAACACCATCTTTCGGGGTGGGGTGGTGTCTTTGCCATTTTGAACCGTCGTGGTCTGGCGTGTCATGCTGCACCCTGCAATGGTGAAGCCCGGATGGCCCATCGGCTGCGCTGGGTACCCGAATTGGAATGGGCGCCACCTGATACCGAGACCGCTAATGCCGAATTGCTACGTCGGTACCTTGCTGCCTTTGGGCCGGCAACGCTCACCGATATGACCTGGTGGCGTGGCCGAACGCAGGCCGAGATCAAACGTTGGCTCAAGCTCCTCGGCGACCAGGTGGTGAGAGTACAGATTAATGGTCAACCGGCATGGTGGCTCCAAGAACAACTTGATCGGTTATCCGATCTACCATCACCTGCTGAACTGCCACCCCATTTACTGGGACGTTTTGATCCCCTGTTGCTTGCCACTCGCGACAAACACTGGCTGATCGATGATGCCTGCTACAAGCGCGTCTGGCGTCCAGCCGGTCACATCGAGGCAACAATTGTGCTTGGTGGTCGCATTGTGGGTACGTGGCGGTACGATTGGCAAGGAACGAAACTGATCGTCACCCTGCGACCGTTTGAACCACTGCCAGCATCTCTCCGATCTCGACTCGCAACATTAGCTGCCAGTGTGGCCGAACACTTTGCGGCACCTTTGGGAGATTGCCGATGGGAAACAACAGTGTAACGTGGCGGTTATTGCCACCAGCTCACGGTGATCCGGCAACCGAACTGGCTGCCGGTACAGCGATGCTGGCGGGATTGGTCATAACCCATCAACCGGCTCTGCGCTGGTACGCTGCCGGCCCCCAACCAGCCCTGGTTATTGGCTCCGGGCAAAAACTGAGTGAGGTTGATCAGTTAGCGCTACGGCAACAGGGTGTCACGCTTCATCGGCGAGCGAGCGGTGGTACCGCAGTGTTGTTCGTGCCAGGTTTTCTCATGCAAGATATTGCCTTGCCACTCGACCATCCCCTGGCGCACCCCGATGTTAGCGAGTCGTACCGTTGGTTAGGAGAAGTGTGGCAGGCCACTCTGATGCAGTTTGGCATTGATACCCGAATTATCGACATCGCGACTGCCCGCGCTGATCGGCAGCTACTTGATCCATTGACTGCACGCGCTTGTTTTGGCGGTCGGTCTCCGTATGAACTACTGGTCAATGATCGGAAGCTGGTTGGATTTGCTCAAGTCCGACGCCGTGAGGGCATGCTTTTTCAGGTCGGAGTTTACACCCACTGGCCTGGTCAGCAATTGTCAACCTTGTTAGCGATTCTGCCTGCTGAACGTCAACTCTTCATTGAGCGGCTGGCCGGGCGCGTCACCGATCTGGCAACAGTGTGCGCCTCCCCACCTGACTTGCACCGTCTGGCGACCGCATTTGCTACCGTCTTGCAACAGCGGTACGATGTTCATATAGCAGCATCGGATTGGACGACAGAAGAATTGAAGGTAATGGCTGCTGTCCAGTCGCGTTTTTTACCGTTACCTTTGGAAGGTTAGTTTATTCATAACTATGCGCTGGTCAATGTTGCTCCTGAGTTTATTCATGGTCAGTATGTTGAGTGCCTGCGGCCAACGTGAGACCGTTGTATCTGCATGGGCGCCAATTGGCCCACAGCCCACGATCTTACCTAGCGTTACCCCTGAAACACCAGCTATGGTCAGTACGCCGCTGATTGCAGTGATGGAACCGGTACGGCCAACTCCTACACTGAGCCTGGTCGATCTTGCCGAGCGAATCGATACATATCTGCGCGATCTAACGGTACAAGGACGGTTTCGTGGTGCTGTACTGGTGGCAACAGGGGGACGCATTTTGGTGGCTCGTGGTTACGGTCTGGCTAATGTCGAGCGTGATCTTCCTAATACTGCCCAAACTCGCTTCCGCGTTGCCTCGATCTCGAAACCAATTACGGCGCTGGCGATTATGCAGTTACAGGTCGCCGGAAAGTTAACTGTCGGCGAGTCGGTTTGTCGGTATCTACCTGACTGCCCGCCGGGATGGCAATCGATTACACTTGCTCATCTGCTCTCGCATACCGCCGGCATACCGAATTATACCGACTTTACAGATTTTGAGCAGGTCGAACGCTTACCGGTGACACCAACACAGTTAGTTGCTCGTTTCCGCAATCTGCCACTCGACTTTGTACCAGGTAGTGCGTATCGATACAGCAACTCTAACTACGTGGTCCTTGGATTAGTGATTGAAGCGGTCAGCGGTCAATCGTATGCCGATTACGTCCGTGACAACATCTTCATCCCTGCTGGTATGATCAATAGCGGCTATGACAGTGGTGATGCGTCGGCGCTCAATGGTACGGTTGGTTACCTTGGGCCAGACAACAAACGGGCAATTCCAATCGATACCAGTAACCTTTACAGCGCCGGTGGTCTTTACTCTACCGTTGAAGACCTTTACCGATTCGTACAGGCCCTAAACAGCGGGCAATTACTCCCCGCTGCTGAGCTGAGCCAAATGTATACACCCAATCGCAATAATTACGGTTACGGCTGGAAAATCGAAGAGCGCAACGGACGACGGGTGATCTACCATCCTGGCTTTATCTCAGGGGCTGTCACCCATCTGGCGTACTATCCCGATAGTCAGAGTGTCATAGTCGTTCTTAGCAACATGGAACGTACCAACGCCGATGCCATTGCAGCTGAGATCGGTTCCTGGTTGCCATAAGGTTAGCGCTCGTTTCACAACTGGCCACTATCACTCCAGTGAGCCAACTGCAACAGATAATTTGGATCGTGGTAGCGATTAGGATGAAACGCAGCCGCGTAGGCGGGGAGTGACCCACCGATCATATGTCTGACCAGAAGTTCAGCGGCTGCGAGTGCGGCCATGATACCGTATCCGGCCAGCGCACCAATCACAAATGTTCCCTCCACCGGAAGCGGGCCGATCAGTGGCCGATTCTCTGGCGTACACGTATAGTATCCGCCATCGAGATAGGCACGGGGGAGCCGTTCGAGGTAATTGACAAGCCCTGGCAGCATGACCGACATCCCGCGTAGAGCAACCTCGAAGAAACTATCATCGAGTGGCACCGGAAATTGGGCGTTCCGGTTCTGCTGGTTATGAGGATGGTAATCCCACAGCAGCAGTACCTGTCTACTGCTTCCCTCGCCTTCAGGCCGACAATGTACCCCTGGTGGTAGCGGTTTGGTTAACCACGCAGTGGCTGGATCGGCATTCAGATCATCCCGTTCTCTATCGTTCCAGTTTAGTTCAATCGGATCACCCCAAATCAACAATGGCGCATCACGAGGCACAACGCCGAGCGGATCGGCGAAGGCAGCCTTAAGGTGTACTTGATGATGCACCGGTAAGTCAATCCCGATCAGATCGCCAACCTCTGCCAGATACGGCCCGGCAGCATTCACAAAGTATGGGGTCTGGATCGACATGGTCCCGCTTGTCGTGGCTACCATCACAGCATTCACCCGCCCACCAGTTTGGTTTACTGCCGTTACCTTCCCCCGTAGCAAGGTGACACCAGCAGCCCGCGCCTCTTCGAGTAACAGTGCCCCCAATTGCTGGGCGCTCAACCAACCAGCACGACGAACATGCAAGACGGCTGCCGTTCTTGGCGACAAGGCTGGAAAGTGACGCCTGATCAGATTCTGGTCGAGTAATAAATCAACGCCAATAGGAGCCGTTTGCCAGTCGTGTCCGGTAGTTGACCGGTAATCAGCATCGGTCCGGTCGTGAATGCGAAGCGGACCGACACCGTGTGTAACAGCCTCAAATGCCTGTGAGCGCCACTGTTCGGCCCGCTGCGGATCGGCCGTTGCATAGAGATAACCACGTCGGTTGAGCCGGATTCGATTGGCACTCCGCACGGCTAGCGTTTCCAGCCGATCAATACTGCGATTCATGAGCGCCACCATTGCCCGGTCGGGCCACCAGTTACGATAACACTCGGTCGATTTATCGCTGGTCAATGCCAACGGATCACCCGCTTCGACTAGCAAAACATCGCGCCAACCGTGAACGACGGCTAACTCATGGGCGACAGCAACACCGGCGATTCCCGCTCCACAGACAACAATTGACGCAGAAGATGCCATAAAGAACCTCACAGCGGCGCAGGTACTCAATGCACGCAGTTTACACATGCAACAGCATCATAGCATACCTGGCTGAGTACGTAGCCGAAGATTCCTCATTTCGATGCTTAGCTAGTGCAATGATCTTACCGTTTCCCTAGTGGGAAAGGAGGGAAAAAGGACGAGTTTCTTACCCGCCTCATCCGTCATCCATGCAGGGACGAATGCTCAATCCGCCCTAGCCCTACCTGCCAGCATCAACACGCGAGGCAACCTGTCGCTGCCGCTCCACCAGGAACGGTGCCATTAACACCACTATTGGTACGATGATCAAGACGATTAGCCAGACAAAGTTAGCTGTGGCTCCCAGAAAATATGTCAGCACATCACCCAGGGTAAATAGCAGATTGTGAAGCAAATGGCCCATTACTCCATACCAGAATCCCAATCGAATGCGTAAATACCCGAAGGTCAGACCACCAAAAAGCTGGGGCAAAACTGGCAGAATGACCAACCACCACGGGAGTTGATACGTGAAGTTGCCAAGATGGGGAAGCGCAAAGAGCAACGCACCCAGGTAGTAGTACGCACCTACATAACGGTTAAAAAAGTCAACGTAGCGGTGACCACGCCGTTCGCGAAACCAGAAAAAGAGACAGATCCCTGCTGAAAGAACCAGATAAAAGAGGACGTTGAAACCAACGAACATTCCGTAATCACTGAAAAAATCCCCTAACAGCTTAGGAGCATACTGTACCGAAGCGAGAAACAATGAGATGAAGAGGAACCAGAGATTAGGCGCCAGCCCAAGCCGAAAGACGATTTCTTCAGTGAGCGGTGCGATGAGAACGGCTCCTACGGACAATAGGAGCGGGTTCACATCTATTTCAACCGGTTCAACCGCACCACCACCGACTTCAATCACGATGTCGAGGAGAGATAATATCATCGAGATGAGAATGTTTAGCGAAATAACCACAATAAGGATAAAAACTTTCTTCGCCATCCCTTCGCTGAGTCGTTCGGCAACCGGACGACGTAGAAAACACCAAAAGTCCAAAATGGGGTGCGTATGGAAAGCATTCATTGGTGTGCCTCCGCAGTTTAGACTTGCGCCGAAACAGGTTGTCTTTCAGAACCAGCCTCGATACGGTTGGTGATCCAGTAAAACGCTATGCATGAAACAATGTGCAACATCACGCCGGAAACCGTGAGAGCATCTGAAGTGACGAATAGTCCCACGGCAGGTAACGCACCACCTTCGTAGCTAAAGAGTAATGAAAAGAGCAAATTGTTAATGAGGTGTGCACCAAGAGCGTAATCGAGGGAACCGCTACGCAATGTCACTAATGTCCAGATTATTCCAACACTGAACCAGGAAAGGCTGGCAAGTATCAGTTGTTCCGCTTCAGGATTTCCCAGATGCGGTAAGGTGAAGAGCACGCCATTAAGAACACTTAAGGCCGGCCAGTTGTTTGTTAGTCGACCAGTAGCTTGCAATACGTACCCGCGAAACAGGAATTCCTCAGCGCTTGTCTGGAGTGGGAGCAACATCAAGCTAATAAGCAGAAACGGCCAATGCTGTAAAAAATTCGGATTAATGGTATAACGGTCACCGAAAAAAAGTATGCCAAATACCGTTGCGATGACAAGCAACCCACCCCAGATACCTGCACCGAGCCATATCCGTCTGCCATTTAATCGTCCACTAGGACCGATTAGCGAACCAAACGGACGTCGGTGTATCCAGGTAGTTGCCAGCCATACTCCCAGAAGCATAAAGCCAAAACTTAGAAGAGCTAGCGCAAATCCGGCAGCCGAGTCAGGGGGAATGATAGGAGCGCCTTCTGGTACAGCCAAAGGAAGAGTAATTAGGGCAGAACCGACTATCCACACTGCCACAGCAATGAGCATTCCTACCAGATAACGCCACCAGGCGTTTTTACCTTGATCGGCCAGAGCCAGATAGATGTTTTTCGACATTGCAACCTCCTACGAGAAGCATTATGCAGTCCTTTTCTCCTTATTCTCCGCCATCGCGAAAGCCAGTAATGGATGTCCCATCAAAAACGTCCGCCGCTTAATTCGTCCTTCGGTACGTGGCAAGGCTTCCATCGACCGGAGTAGCTCGTAAATGGTCTCGCGCACGTGCTTGAATTCTTCATCGGTTGCAAAGAAGACCCAGTCGCGGACTGCAATGTTGTTTAGGCCCGAGTGGCCATGTCTCAGCACGTAACCAGCTAGTTCCTGAGCAACAGACATACCGTACAGGCGCACATGGTCGGCAAACTGATCGAGACCGTCGGGTTGGAACACGTCCGCCGGATCGATCAACCCCTCATACGCAGTGTAAAATCGCTCCTCAATCCCATTGACGAGCTGCGTCCGGGTAACGCGGATAACGCTGGCATCGAGCATTGTGTGAATGTGTCGATAGAGGGAAGGTTTGGGAACATCAGGTAAGCCTTTCGCCAATTGATTAATCGACAGTTCAACACCGTTAAGGGCATGAAAAATGCGCATACGCACCGTATGGTTGATCACCGCGAAGTTTTTGAGCGGCATCGTTGCAACCCTTTCCTAAAACGGTACAATTTATAAAATCGTTATTATTTATGATAACACAGGAAGCTCAAACCTGCAAGCCTCGACAGTCAAGCACTGCATCTACGTTATGCCGAACGATTCTCGCCTGCGCCCATAGTCTATATATCGAAATTGTTTCAGTATTGACTCCACTGCAAAAAGGTGATCTTTCCACCACAGAGACCACGGAGATCGCAGAGACTAAAGATAATTTTATCTTTCATTGAACATAGGGTTGTGCACATTTTTCTTCCATGCGCCCAATGGCCAAAAACTTATTCATAACCCTTACACGCTCTGTGTACTCTGT
>JAGHYT010000126.1:0-10373 GCA_017743535.1 Chloroflexus sp. | reverse complement strand
TGTTCGGCAGTGGCCAGAATCGTACCAAGAGGGTATGAAGGTGCAACCGGACTGTCCTCATCTACCCAACTTTCACCCTGATCACCGTAGGGGGCGATGCCCGACGTCCACAGATAGGTACGCACAGTGCGAGCACGGACAGACATCGCGATCAGGTGTTGGTTGCCATCAATGTACAGTGCACGGAGGAGCGCTGAGCCATCAATCGGCATCCGATTGGTGAGGTTGAAAACGACTTCTATGTCGTCGGTAATACCATCAATCGTTTCGGGGCGAGTAAGATCGCCGATCCAGACCGCCATTCCGCGAGCGGCAAGACGCTCAACAATCGGGTCTTCGGCGCTGGAGACAAGACCGCGCACGCGATGGCCGGCAGACAAGAGGCGGGCAGCCAATCGCGAACCGATGTATCCCGCTGCGCCGGCAATCAGATAATTCGTCATACGTCACCTCGTCGTGTGGGGGCGGGTGACTTCTCTGACACCGCCCAACTTATAGCAGGCTGCACATCGGTAAGTGCGGTGCTTGTCTGTAAACGTGCAGCAGGTTAGTGTTCATTGTAACACCGGCAAGCGCGCATGGCTAGCGGAAATTTACCTGGCAAAAGGTGGGCAAAGAGTGGACGATCTATGAGGGATAGTAGATGTGGGTAGGCAAAGGGATGATCTCTGCCTACCCAGTGCAGGGTACGGTAACGGAGGTTCTGCTTATCTTACGGGAGCCGCTCGTAAGCTGGGAGCGTCAAAAATTCAACAAACTCGGAGTCGGTTGTAATTTCATCAAACAGCTCGGCAGCTTCTTCATAGCGGCCATCTTCGTAGGCGGGGCCGAGAATCTCGCGTACTTTCGCCAACTCTTCAGGCAGCATCTGGCGGAAGAGTTCTACCGTAACCTTACGACCATCCTCGAGCACACCCTTCGGACTACGGATCCACTGCCAGATCTGGGCGCGCGAAATTTCAGCGGTAGCAGCATCTTCCATCAAGTTGAAGACGGGAACACAACCATTCCCGGCCAGCCAGGAACCGAGATACTGAATGCCAACATTGATGTTCAGACGCATGCCCTGTTCAGTAATCGGTCGTTCCGGCCCAAAGGCCAGCAGATCGGCTGCGGTCACCTGCACATCGTCACGCTGGCGGTCAATCTGATTGGGTGTGGGCATCAAGCGATCAAAGACTTCCATTGCCACCGGTACCAGGCCGGGGTGTGCCACCCATGTACCATCGTGACCATCGGACGCTTCGCGTTCTTTGTCAGCACGTACCTTCGCGAGTGCGGCTTCATTCGCGACTGGATCATTCTTAATCGGAATCTGAGCGGCCATGCCACCCATAGCGTGCGCACCGCGGCGATGACACGTCTTGATAGCCAGGAGCGAGTACGAACGCATAAAGTGGGTCGTCATCGTCACCAATGCCCGGTCGGCCAAGCAGAAGTTGGGATCGTTGCGGAACTTCTTGATACACGAGAAGATGTAATCCCAGCGTCCACAATTCAGACCAGCCGAGTGCTCACGTAGCTCATAGAGAATTTCATCCATCTCGAAGGCGGCGAGGATAGTCTCGATCAGAACAGTGGCTTTAATCGTACCCCGTGGAATACCACGTAGCTCCTGAGCCAGGACAAAGATGTCGTTCCACAGTCGTGCTTCGAGATGGCTCTCTAGCTTGGGTAGATAGAAATAGGGACCACCCTGGATGTCAATTGCAGTCTGGGCATTATGGAAAAAGTAGAGGCCGAAGTCGAAAATCGAACCAGAAATCGGTTCGCCATCAACCAGCATATGCTTTTCGTTAAGGTGCCAGCCACGGGGGCGTACAAACAGGATTGCCGGGTTGTCGTTGAGGGCGTAGTACTTACCTTCGGGGCTAGTGTAAGTAATGGTACGACGGAGAGCATCACGCAGATTGATCTGACCTTCGATCTGGTTTTCCCATGTTGGGGTGTTGGCATCCTCGAAATCGGCCATAAAGACCTTTGCCCCCGAATTGAGCGCATTGATAATCATCTTGCGGTCAACCGGACCGGTAATTTCGACCCGACGGTCTTCGATCTGGTGTGGAATCGGAGCGATCGTCCAATCACTCTCGCGAATATGGGCGGTTTCAGCGAGAAAATCGGGTCGCTCACCAGCATCAATAGCCCGTTGCCGTTCGGCGCGACGGGCGAGTAATTCGAGACGGCGGCCATTGAAGTGGCGGTGAAGCGTAGCGAGGAACTCGAGAGCCTCTGGTGTAAGTATTTCAGCGTATGCGGGTGTTATCGGCGCAGTAATCGTGACTCCGGCGGGGAGTGGTTGGGTGGTCATGAAACCCTCCTTTCATCATGCGGAAAACATTTCCGTGCGCTATTATACCAGAGAAAGTAACAGTCTATGGCGAGGTGATGTCAAGCAGGAAAAAAGGGAGAGAAGAAGCGATTGGGCGAACGAGGGATGCCGGGCACATTCCGCAGCACGAACCCTGGACTTCCAAAATGGGAATGCCCAAGACTCGTCGCTCAGGTCCGTCACCGACCGTCGGAGCGGCGTCTATACCCGATCTTCAACAGCGCTGACCGCATCATCGGCGCGAGAACGGGGGACTGACCATAGCCACCGCACGCTCCACAGGTTGCTCACTCCGCTCTTGTCTCTCTTCAATCCCACTACAGGATCAGGTAAAACGTTGAAAATCTCTGCAACCCAGGCAGATGGGCTTGACGGGTAACACGAAGAATGATAGGATGTAGAACAAACGTTCGTTCTTTCAGGGAGGTGGATGATGAGTAGTCAAACCGTGATGACCACACCAATCGTCTACCCCGACAGTGATGGTATGCCGATGGCCGACAATACGAAACAATTCCGGGCAATCGTCACCATTCAGGGTAATCTCGATGCCATCTTTCGGGAACGGGATGATGTTTTTGTCGCCGGCGACCTGCTCTGGTACCCCGTCGAAGGTCGGCCTGACATTCGCCGTGCGCCTGATGTGATGGTTGTTTTTGGGCGACCGAAAGGTGATCGCGGTTCGTATCGCCAATGGGAGGAAGACGGAATTGCACCCCAAGTCGTGTTTGAGGTGTTATCGCCAAGTAATACGTTGACCGAACTGGCGGCTAAGCAGGAGTTCTACGATACATACGGGGTTGAAGAGTATTATCTGTACGATCCTGACCGTGGGGATATGAGTGGCTGGCAGCGGCGTGATGGGCGGTTACGAGTAATCCAGGAACTTGATGGTTGGGTCAGCCCACGGCTGGGGATCCGGTTTGGTCGTACCGATCAGGGAATGCAATTGTACTGGCCGGATGGCCGCCCATTCGTCAGCTTCGTTGAGCTACAGGCACAAGCCGAGCAGGAACGCCAGCGCGCTGAGCAGGAGCGTCAACGCGCTGAGCAGGAACGTCAACGCGCCGAGCGGTTAGCTGCTCAACTGCGGGCACTCGGAATTGAACCTGCTGAGGAGTGAGTGCTGTCTCTTTGGATCAGTGCAGCATATCCGTAAGATGGGCAGGATGTCGTTCTAGTACTTCCCGGTTCGTGAATGGTAGAAGGAGCATAGCAGCACTATCCCGCTGTTATGATGGTATAGTACATACTACCGTCCAGCAGGGAAATGCTGCAAGCTACATCACGCTTATCTGAATATGGCTTCAGGCTCGTGGCGACGACATTTTCTCTTTCTCGTCCTGATCGTTGAGATCACGCAGAATATCGTCGTCACTAAGGTTGAGCGGTACCACCTTATCCCGCATCTCCGCCGGCTCCTCATCATCTGCAGGTTCATCCAACGGTGCGACAGTTGTATCTACTTGAGCAACGTACTTTTTGAGGGTCAACAATTGCTTCGCCAGAAGCGGCGCCTGTTCGGCAGTAAGTGCTCGTGCGAGTTCAACATCAAGCAACGCCGAGGTTCCAGCGCCAGGTAAGACCGTCGCACGTTTAACCGGTGCTCCGAGACGGGCAAGCGCATTAAGTGCCTTTCCAACAGCACGATTGTCATCGTGCAGATGAATACGCAATCGACTCACCGGACGACCAAAATTGAGCTTGGCTTCGAGCCATTCAAGTATCATCAGTGTGAAAAGAAAGAGAACTGTGCTGACAATTGCTAACCAACCTAATCCCGTTGCTACAGTCACACCAATACCGGCACATCCCCACAATGTGGCTGCTGTCGTCAGACCACGCACCGTCGTTCCGTGCCGCAGGATTGCACCAGCACCAAGGAATCCAATCCCTGAAACAACATAACTGGCAACTCGCAGTGCATCGCGCTCACCGGTTAGTTCGGGAAAGCCGTATGCACCCGCCATCGTTACCATACAGGCTCCTAAACCGACCAGAATATGGGGACGGAAACCGCTCGCTCGCTCGTGATTCGAGCGTTCGAGACCGATTAATCCGCAGAGGATCATGGTCAGAATGAGCCGAAAAATCAAGTCGAAATTAGCCGGTCCAAGTAAGCGCACTAACTCGATGACTACGTCTTGCATTAGTGTCTCTCCTCTACCTCGGAGTACTGCTATAGGCCACGACCTGCTGATACTATGCGAGGACCTCACGATTTTATGATAATCGATGATTTAACCCAACAATACCGAAAGTTGCATTCAGCAACGACTGAAGTGATTGCTTACGACCCAAAGTACAGCACTAATGACGGGCATGATGTCGTAACAAGTAGCAATTGCAGCGTTTCGATGACTAGAACTCTCTCTCGGAACATGGGTTCTGGCGAAATTCAGAACAGTTAACCGGCAGTGACGCATAGGATACGTGCAGGCAGTTTACCCTCCTGACACGAAGGTTATACAACGGTGCGGCATTATGCTATAAGAGCGTAATCAAAGATCGCGGTTCGTCGCCGCATCATACTGCCGATGGTCGTGCCTAGGCAGTGCCCACAAGTGGGCGCCGATGGGTATGATGCCAACCACGTGGTGCCGGACGCCGGAATGGGTACAGGGCAGGTGCAATGCTGAAACGGACGATGAACGGTAGGGGTGAAAAATTTTTTTCGCCCCTACTGTCCGTCCATCCCGCCAATCCCGTCCATCCGTTGACCCAATTGATACGGACGATGCAATGGGAACGATTGGAGCGACGATGTCAATACGATCACCCTGATTGGCGCCGCACCCACCAGCGACAGCGGATCACCATCATCCGATGACTGGATTGATCACTCGATGATTGCGTCGGATCGTATGTGACGAATGCCAGCACATCGTATCGAAGTTTTTGATCAGGCTCTACCGATGTGTATCAGTATAAACCCGATAAACCTCATCGCCATAAAATCGAACGGCGTCATCCGCCATTCTCCGGCAACCGGAGCCGTCCCTCTCGTGCGTCATACTCAAACAGTTCGGCATAACGTCCCCATTCAATTGCAGTATCAAGGGTACGGGTAGCCTCTTCGGTACCCATAAAATCTTCCAGCTCCGTGAGGAATCTTTCACGGGGCGCACGGTGGTCGGGGCGTGTGGAGAGGACACGCCGGATGTGTGCTATCAACGGAACGCGGTTAATCAGGTGTTTAGCAAAGATCACTTTCCGTTCCTGAATATCGCTCCGGGCCAGTTTCACACCTTCCGGCAACAGGTTAATATCCCCCTCGCGAATCTGTGCAAAGCCCAGTAACTCGGCTGCATCGATAAGCGGGAACAGGTCATCCACGTCGAGTTGCATACCTGCAGCCAATGCTGGCAGATCGCCACGTCCCTGTCCTGAACCTGATTCTACCTGTTCGATGAGACCGATGATTTGCGCTACGTCTGCTTCCGGCAGACGCATTCCCAAGCTCGTATGCTCGCTCTCAACACCGACGGCGCCAACAACTGTTGCTATCGGGGTCGTCATTGCCCGATAGATTGTCTCGACCCTGGCGAGAAATGCAGAATCATTGCGATCACGTGGTCGAGGTAAATCAATCTGTTCGTTGCTGATGATTCGTCCGGGATTGGAACTGAGAATGAGCACCCGGTCAGCCATCAGAACTGCTTCTTCAATGTTATGTGTCACCATCAGAATTGCTTTTGTAGGAATCCGTCGTGTTTCCCAGAGATCAAGCAACTCGGTACGCAGGTTTTCCGCCGTCAGCACGTCAAGCGCTGAGAATGGCTCGTCCATTAGCAGGACGTCAGGGTTCGTTACCAGAGCACGGGCGAAGCCGACCCGCTGGCGCATGCCGCCCGACAGTTCTTTCGGGTAGGCGCTTTCAAACCCATCGAGACCGATCAGATCAATTGCGGCCAGTGCTCGCCGACGGCGCTCACCCTCTGGCACTCCCATCGTTTCCAGGCCCAGTTCCACGTTCTCCAGTACTGTCAGCCATGGGAAAAGTGCAAAGGATTGGAAAACCATCGCCATCCCTGGCATCGGACCGGTTACCAGTCGGTTGCGATAGCGTACTTCTCCGCTCGATGGTGAAATCAACCCGATCAGACAACGGAGCAGCGTTGATTTACCAGAGCCGGAGCGTCCTAACAGTGCGACAATTTCACCTTCTGCCAGGTCCAGATTGATGTTGTCGAGTACCACCAGGTCGCTGCCTTCAGGTGTTTTGAAGATTTTATGCAGATTGCGAACGCTCAGGATCGTTTTTCCGGCGACCGCTGTCGTCTTCGGTATCAGGGTCATCGCCATATGCCGCTCCTTTCAGCTAAGGCGTTGGCGGCCTCAGCCAGAATCGATGCCATACACGCACGTCACCACCGCTGGTCCATCACCTTTCTGCCGGTTCAATCTGACTCGACCCGTTTTCGGTGGTCTCGACCTGCTGCACCGGCGCCGCTATCGTATACCTGCCATACAGGTGCAGCCCTGCAAAACTGCCCAGGATCAGCAAGTACAACACAATGACGGCCTGAATGATCTCCCGCTCGAGTTGCGCAATGCGGGGACGATTGGCGCGGGCCCGTGCTATGGCTTCGCGCCGCCGCTGCGCAGCCCCGGCAATGTCGTCCTGAAGCGTCAGGTCAGCGTTCCAAACAAGTCCGAAGCTGGCTGTGCCGTTAAACGTCTCATCCATCGTTTCATACGAGAGCTTCTTCATGATCAGCGCCTCCTTGTGCGAGGGGTTAGCACCGGTGTTCTAAGGCGTTTGCAGACCACCGGTAAAAACTTGCGTCATTCAATTACCGTAGCAACCCGCGCTGTTTGACGTAAATCAGTGGCAGCAGCGCCAGCAACGCCGTCAGGGCGATAACCATCGGCTCGCCGTACTGCCACTCCAGGATAGGCATATAGGCGAAATTCATGCTGTAGTACGTCGAAATGAGTAGAGCGGGCAGAAACACTGCGGTGAGCACCGAAAACACCTTGACAATCTGATTCTGCTTGACGCTCAGCGCCAGGTTATTGGACGTTTGTAAGAGACGTACACGGTCATGGACGAAATGCACGTGCTCCTCGACCCCTTCGATGTCATCAATGAGGGTGTGGTAACGTTGCCTGAGATGGGAAAACTCCTGCGGAAGACGCGCCAGCGTTTGTCTCGCCACCAGGGCGAGTTGCAGTTGGGTCTGGATGCACTCCGAAAGCAAATCCTCGACTACGCCCAACTCAACCTGGGTCGATACGACATCGCTGACCCCGAAGTCACGCTCGCGTGATTCGAGGCTATTGAGAACGGCATTCGTCTGCACCAGCGCCTCGCCGAGATCCTCGTTCAACGAGTCGAGCAGTTCGTCGGTGGCATCGTTGATCGACTGCAAGACAATAGCGAAGGCTTCGAATGCATCGTTATCACGTCCGTCACGCTGCATCCGTGATACCGCGACGCCGAGCGGTTTTGGAGCAGGCTCTGGCTCCAGGGAGACAAGAATCTCCCGCCCAACTATAAAGATCACCTTGCTGATTATCTTCTTGTTCCCCTCGACGCTCAGAAACGTCAGAGGGTAAATCAGGAATTCCCCTACCTGGCTGATACCGCTTGTCACAGTCTGGATAAGGTCGATGCCCAGGCGTTGCTTGATCACTGCGAGTGCATCGGTCTGGGCAGCGCTGACACGCAGCCACCGGTTAACCGGGGGCGTCTGATTGATAGTAACTGGAACCGAAAACGCTTCGTTCTGGCTCATCGAGATCCTCCTTCACCTTCGGACGAGTTATCGGGAATGACGTTCTTCTCAAGATAAAACTCCCTGTGCGTACCCGATGTGGAAGACGTGCGCGTCTCCAGATGGTAGTTGCCAAAATGCAGCGCCGTCACGATCGCAATCGTGATACCCCAGGCGAGACCCATCATGACGAATGACAATTTTTCGTAGCGGGTCCAGCGCGTTGATGGTTTGTATCGAGACGTCTGGCTCTGCGCACGGTCTATAGTTCGTGTCCAGACGAGAGGTTCTGTGGGAGTGTCAACCCCACCAGACCATCTGCCGTAAGTAAACTGTTGCATTGTTGGACCTCCCTCCGCTCATCTGTTGTGTATCGTTATCTGAGCGCCCCCGCTTGTCTGATGATGATCACGGGCACTGCTGTCACTAATAGCACGCCCAGCATTTGTACCCACGAGGAGGCAAACCACGACAACTCCGGCATGAACCGAAAGTTCTGCCCATACCAGTTGATCAAGGCGGTACCCGGTACAAATATGGCCCATAGCACTGTGAACACCTTGACCACATTCAGGTCGCTCATTGCGACGGTTTCTTGCGCTGCCAGTTGATGAAATCGCTGTCTCTCCTGCATGAAGCATGCACGTCGCTGCACGCTTTCAATCTCGGCGACCAATTCATCAACGCGCTCAACCGTCAACCATGACCGTTGAAGAACAGCGCGGCGCAGCTGGCGCCCGGCCCGTTCCAGGTCGTATAACGATTGCAACACGAAAGACAGCGGGGCATGCAGGGTCGATAGGTAAGCATCTAAGTTTGCTACATCCTCAACTCCGCCAGCCTCATCAGTGCCAACATTCGTCAGGAGGCGAGCATTAACGTGCCCGGCTACGCTCAACCCATCATCGATCGCGTCGAGCACTTTTGCCGTCTGGACCACTAACTGGTGCAAGAGAACCAGCGCCGTCGCGTGGGAACTTTCAAACGGAAGCCCCTGAGCCTGCATCCACTCGCGCGCCTGACCGGGCCATAGCTCACCGTGAACTGTCTCCACCGTGTAGAGGGGAGTCTGATCGTCACGTTGGAACCACAGCATATCGGTCACTAACAGGCGCAACCCTTCGAGTCTTGTACAGCGAATGCGCAGGACGCCTTCAGGTCGAACCATGGTCTCGGTCGTCAGGGGCAGCCCATACATTCGGGCTACATCTTCAAGCTCCTGCTGGTTGCTTACCTGCAGGCGAACCCAGGCAGGTAGTTCGTTGACCTTTTTCATCGCATCCACCCCTTCTTTCTGATGTAAAACAATGGCAGAATGGCGCTCAAGCCCGTAAGAACGATGACCGCCCATTCTCCCCATGGCAGAAACAGTTCGGGCATCTCAGCAAAGTTTTGTCCGTAAAAGGCGGCGACCAGGGTCGGCGGCGTGAAGACCGCAGTCACGATGGTGAACACTTTGATCACATTGTTTTGCTTGAGATCGAGCGTGGTCATCAGCGATTGCTGCAGGTTGCGGATCTTGCCGTGCTGAAAGTGCGCGTAGCGCCGCAGGCTATGGATGTCCGACAACAGCGTGGGCAGCGCCTGACCAAACTGCGTATGACCCGCAACACGCCGCAGCCAGCGGACGGCTCGGGCAAGCATCAACTGGCTCTCGACTGTCTTCGCAACCAGTTCTTCGGCTTCAGCCAGTGTGACTACCGTATCGGCGATGTCTGCGACACCGACCTGGCGCCCAGTTATCTGGTAGCCGCCCCCTGCAGTGGCTACAGACTCGCCAAGTTCGTCGAGACGCTCGGAGATCTCCCGGATGGTCGCATGAGCTGCGTCGTTGAGCGATTGCAGAATGAGAAACAGGACAGAAGCAGGATCATGGGTCTTGCCAGCCTGAACTTCTTCGAGCACGATTCGGCTTGCCACATCCAACGCGCCAAGACGCGCATCGTGCTCGACACTGATCAGCACGGAGTTGCCGAGGGCGAACACAACGTTTGTCTCCCGGTATTCATGATGCTGGTAAACGATCAGGTCGACCGGGATGATCACAAAGCCGTACTCCTCAACTGCCGCGCGTCCGACCCTTGCCGACAGATCGATGCCATACATGTGTTTCACCTCCGCCAGCCGATCACCTTGCTGCCGGTCCAGCCTCATCCAACCCGCTTGAAGCAGACGCTCACGAGCCGATGCAGAAGTGATGTCACTCGTTGTCATTGTGTGTCTCCAGTCTTTTCTAGAGGTCATAACACTCCCTAATCCAGACGGAAACGGGTTTCAGCCAGCGCATAGAGTCGGCGCCAGAACAGGCGGTTGAATCCCAG
>JAGHYT010000019.1:0-45089 GCA_017743535.1 Chloroflexus sp. | reverse complement strand
GCCCACCGATAGAAGCAATCTGCCCACCGATAGAAGCAATCTGCCCACCGATAGAAGCAATCTGCCCACCGATAGAGGCAATTTGCCCGCCAATCTGGGTAACATCCTCCAGACCTGGCCGACCAGGATCAAACTCGAAACTGTCGGTTGATCCACCCTGTCCGGTAACCGGATCAACTCCACCGCCGAAGACCAGATCGTAATCGGCGTTCAGATTAGTCAGTTCGATGGTCACTAGCGATCCGGGCGCAGTGATGTCGAAGGAAAAGTAGTCAATATCATCGGACGCAGAAATGACCCCGCTAATCGGCTGGCGCCAACTATCGGTACGACCGGTCGCGATTGCCTGGGCCGTAACGCTGGGTGGTGTAATCCGATTGTTAGGTTCTACTTCTCCTATTGCCGGTAATTCAGTAATCGTTGTCAGCCGAACCGGCTCAGTTGCAGCCGCCGTTACCGCCTGCGGACGAGAACTCAACGCCATTGGCGCCAAAAAGAGCGAAAAGATCACCAGTGTGAACAAAAAGCGTTGCATAGTGGTCTCCTTTACGGCAGGGAAAAGGTTCCTCACGCCAGCAATTGATCGGTCAGCGCCAGATCGCGTTGAGCATTCAGTTCGGTAAAGATGGCACGTGCTTCAGCGCGAGCCGCTACTGCTGCTACACTATCGTTGCGGGCAAGCGCCAGGCGGGCCTGTTGATAACGTACTTTGCCGAGTTCATACCGATTCGCCAGTTGCAATAGGAGGGTACTGCTCCGTTCAAACAATTCCGCAGCCGTGTCCAGATCGCCAGCAGCCAGAGCAATTTCACCCAAAACCCGATACGCAATAGCCGAGTCGTCGGCCTGACCCAATTCTTCAGCCGTAGCCAGTGAGCGCTGAGCGTAGGTACGGGCATGATCCAACCGACCCAATGCAATTTCGGCCAGGGCCGCCAGCCGAAAGACTTCAGGCAAGAAACTGCGTGCGTTGATCGCTTCCAGATCAGCGATAGCTGCTGTAAACAGAGCAAGTGCTTCAGCAGCATGACCCTGATTGAGCAACACTTCGCCCCGGTTGTAGCTGGTAACGGCCACGCCTAAGCGTGAACCGATGCGGGCGAAGAGTTCACTGGCACGCTGATACAACGCACCAGCACGATCAAGTTCATTACGACCGACCAGCACCACGGCCAGATTATTCGCAGTACGGGCCGTTGCCAGCACATCGCCAATCGCTTCCGAGATAGCCATCGACTGCTCGAACACGGCAATCGTCTCGTCCCAACGCCCGGCTTGCGTATACACCCGCCCAAGGTCATTGAGCACATCGCACAGCCCGGCCAGCATGTTTGCCTGTTCATAGAGGGCACGCGCACGGTTGAGCGCTTCGACAGCCTGTACACGATCCCCTTGATCGTTGGCAATATTGCCAATAATCTTAAGTGCCCGCGCCTGATCGGTCACACAATTGCTCTGTTCAGCCAGCTTGTAGCCGATATTGGCCCACTCCATTGCATACTTATAATCGCCGGTACGATACGCAATCCCGGCGCCCAGCAGATAACAGCGGGCCGTCTCGGCCTGCAAATCTTTGTGGGCGTGCGCCATCCCATCCGTCAACAGCGCAAAAGCACGCTCATAATTTGAGCGCCGTTCTTCGACCGCAGCCAACATGCGATGCATGCGCAGCCAGCGTTCACTTACCGGTTGGTCGGCAAGAGGCATACACAATTGGAGCGCCTCACGGAAGTGGTGCTCGGCTTCGTCGTACTCGCCTAGCGTGAGATAAATCTCCCCAATCGCCTCATGGATTTCGGCTACCTGATTGATCAATCGCTCCGGCGCCAACACTGTTGCCAGCCGTGGCGCAATGTTAAGCGCAGTTGTATACAGGGCTAGGGCATCGCGGTTGGCAAAGCGACGGTAGGCCTGCGCCGCCGCCAGCAGATGGTAGTGCATTGCCGGCTGCCACTCTTCGGCTTGCAAAAAGTGCCACGCCAGCACGGCGTACTGTTCTTCAAGTTTGTGCGCAGCAATCTGCTCAATCCGACGAGCAACTCGTGCGTGCAACATCCGCCGCCGGGCGTAGAGAATGCCTTCATACGCCACATCGCGGAGCAGGGCATGCCGAAACATATAAGCCAGAATCTGCTCTTGCTGATCGGCCTGGAACAATTCATTTTCAATCAATTGTTGTAAACTCTCATCAAGCACCGGTGGATTCGAGTACACTCCTTCAACCACCGGGCGTTGGAAACGGCGTCCGATTACCGATGCCACCTGAACCAACTCTTGGCGTGGTTCATCGAGCCGATCAAGACGTGCTATCAGCAAGCCTTCAATACTCTGCGGGATTTCGATCTTTTCAATTGGTCGCGTCAGTTGCCACGACGCCCCTGGCTGTTCACGTACCAGCAATCGATCACGGATCAGCGTCCGCACCAGTTCTTCAATGAAAAATGGATTGCCCTGCGTGCGATCTAACAGCGGCCATATCTCATCTGGCGGTGAACCGCCGAGGAAAGCGGCCAACAACGACCGACTATCTTCTGGCTTTAGCTCACCCAACACGAGACGCACCGTGCCGGGCAGATCATCCCATGGCGCCGGTGAAATCATTTCAGGTCGGTAGGTGAGCAGTAACGCTAACTTTCGACCTACCGCCGCTTTACTCAACCGTTCCAACACCTCGAGAGATGGCACATCAGCCCAGTGACAATCTTCAAGCAACACGAGCAATGATTCACGGTCGGCCAGCGCCAGAAAGATGGCAACGATCAATTCCTGTAGACGATCATGACGTTGCTGTGCTGAAATGCCGGCTGTCAACGGGGTATCGGTAATCGGTACCCCAAGTGCATCGGCCAGTAACGGTGCAAAGCGCCCGACTTCCGGTACCAGGTATTCGACACGCGCCACAACACTGGCAGCAATACGATCCGGTGTATCCCGTAGATCAACGCCTAGCGCGCTCAGCAAAGGCATCCGAATCGCCGCATACGGAGTTCGCTGTTCATAACTCTGACAATCCCCGAATAGAATGGTGAACGGCGGCACCCCTTCAGCAGGATCGTGAGACACCGTCGAATCAATGACCAGGCGCTGAATGGTCTCCTCGGCCAGGCGGGATTTACCGGCGCCAGCCTCACCGACCAACACAATAGTGGCACCCTGACCTTTTAATGCGGATCGGGCCGTCGTCAGCACCTGCTTCAATTCAGCATCACGTCCGATCAACGGTGCCGTCAACAGGTGTTCGCTATCGTGGCGCGTGGTTACACTCGTTGTATGATACAGAACCTGCGCTGGCGTCACCGGCTCACTCAGCCCTTTCAGGGTCAGAGGAGGGTCCATTTTGAGCGCAAAATGATCCCGTACCGCAACCTGCGTGCTCGGTGAGAGATAGATAGCCCCTTCGGGAACCGCCGCCATTAACCGCGCCGCCAGATTCACCGCCGATCCCATCACCGTGTATTCATAACGGGTCGATCCACCAACGCGCCCGGCAAAGACGGTACCAGTATTGATGCCAATTTTCTGCCTCAGTGGTATCACATCCATCCCTACTCGTTCGCCGATCTCGCGATTCACATCCTGCATGAGATTTCGTAGTTCGAGTGCACAATGGACAGCACGAACAGGATCATCTTCATGGGCTGTGGGTGCTCCAAACAACACCATCAGCTTATCGCCGTGGGTGTACATATCTACTTTATTTACAATCCCTTCATAGTGATGTACAACCGCCTGGGCGCGCCGATAATACGCATTGAAGATCGTAGCTGCCAACGCCGGATCGTTCTCTAAGCGGTTCAGATACGCTGAAAAGTCATAAATATTGACAAAGAGCACCGTCACCGGGCGAAATTCACCCAATTCGCCGGCCGCAGGATCAAGGAAACGACGCGGTAAACGATAGACGAGGTACGGTTGCAGAGCTGCCAGTTGGCGTGCCAGCCGATTGAGTGTAGCCAGATCATCTGGCCCGCTGAGCGGCAATATCAACGGCGATACCGATGGCAGCGATGTCATCGACAGATCAAGCAGACGGTAAAATCCTGCCCGTCGCTGTTCCACGTGATAGACGGCTAAGCGATGCAGCGTTTGTTCGGTCACAACCACTTCACCGGGTGCAGCAATCTCTTGAGCTAGTGCCACCCGATTCACCTCCGGGCCGGTCACCAGCAATTCAATATGACTCTGATCACCTACTTCAGCCGCAAATACGCGCCCGACATGCACGCCAACTCGTAAACGCAGGGTAAATTCGCCGGCGCGCGTCGACAGATTGGCGAATTCGGTCATCCGTGTTTGCATCGCCAGTGCCGCCGCGCAGGCAGCCATCGCGTGGTGCTCACCCAGGATTGCGGCATCGAAGAAGACCGTCAGCGCATCGCCACCAAACTTCAGTAAAGACCCACCGTGAACCTGTACTTCGTGCAGGAGATTTGCAAATAGCCGGTTTACCACTGCCGAAACCTCTTCGGCGCCCTGTCGGCCCAACACCGATAGTCGTTCGGACAGTGCGGTAAAACCGGAGAGATCGGCGAAGAGGAGTGCTCCCTCCCAAAAAGCACCACTGATACGACCGGGCTGCGGATTGATCAGTTGATCGCGCACCAATTGTGGCGGGATATAGGCAGCGTGCGCAGCCAGCCGGGAGCGTAACTCGCGACCTAGACGCGACCTGAACTCGGCAGGTAGATCACCTGTCATCATCAGTTCCGTGAGCTGGTGCGGCTCAAGGTAGCCTTCCAGATCACGCCATTCCGTTACCTGACCGGTCATGAGTGTTTCCATACATCCCTTCGGCGGTGGTATATATGTTTACATACCTAAACGATCCATCGCCGAAGATTGTTTCAGGGTTACGCCCGGCAAATCTCAAGCATGACCGGTTCAGACGACCGTACATCGCTACGATTTGCGGCTGTATCCCTATTGTGCAACCAAGAGCACCAAAAGAGAAGAGGGAAAAAAGGCCTATTGGATGAAAAATTTTTTAGTGGCCTCTCGAGAATGTTTCCTTGAATAATAGTACTCTTTAGAAACGCGATGACATTGGATAGATCTTTTAGTGACCTCTTGACAATATCTCACCCGCAGTGTATACTCATCACAATTCTTAAAAGTGTAATAATAACACTAAATCGGAGTACCATCCATGGTTGCCCAGCTCTACGAAACGACCGGCGAAACCGCGGCAACGCTCATTGCCGAGATCAATGAATTGCGCCGCCAGCGCAACGCGATCATTCTGGCCCACAATTACGAATACGGCGAAATTCAAGAGATCGCCGACTACGTTGGTGACTCACTCGGTATGGCCCAAGCAGCAGCGCGTACTGATGCCGATGTTATTGTGGTTTGTGGCGTCTACTTCATGGCCGAAACGGCGGCCATTCTTAATCCACAGCGTACCGTGCTGATCCCCGACGCCAATGCCGGCTGCTCGCTGGCCGATTCGATTACGGTCGAACAACTGCGTCAATGGAAAGCAGCCCATCCAGATGCAGTAGTAGTTAGTTATGTCAATACTAGTGCAGCCGTCAAGGCCGAGAGTGATTATTGCTGTACTTCAGGCAATGCCGAACGGGTAATCAACGCTATCCCTGCCGATAAAACTATTCTGTTCTTACCCGACATGTTTCTGGGCAGTTATCTCCGCCAAAAGACAGGTCGCCCGATCAAGATTTGGGCCGGTGAGTGTCACGTTCACGCTGCGATTCGGCCAACAATGATCGAACAAAAGCGATCAGCTATGCCCGATGCCGAGTTTCTGATTCACCCTGAATGTGGCTGCGTCACTAGCACTATGGACTATTTGGCCCGCGGAGTGATTGATGGGCGGGGAACCCATATTCTCTCGACCGAAGGCATGATTGCGCATGTCAATCGCTCACCGGCCAGCCGCTTTGTTGTTGCTACTGAGATTGGTGTGCTGCATCGGATGCGCAAAGCCAATCCTGACAAACAGTTTGTACCGATTGATGAGTCGATCAGTTGCCGGTATATGAAGCTCATTACGCTTGAGAAGGTGCGTAACAGTCTTCGTGATCTACGCGAGCAGGTGACCGTTCCACCAGAGATTGCCAACCGCGCACGGCTGGCGATTGATCGCATGTTGGCTCTGTAAGTATCTCTCAGCCTGATCGCCTTCCGTGCTGACCGGTAAGGAAGGTTCAGGTCTTTATCGTAAAGGAACCACGTATGGCAACTATTCCTGCCTCACGCAGTATCCTCAGCCGACTCCCTCCCATGCGTGACCGCCAGGTGGATGTGTTGGTGATTGGCGCCGGTGCAGCCGGCCTAACCGCAGCGCTGGCCGCCGCAGCTCGCGGCGCATGGGTGTTGGTACTGGCGCGTGGATCGTTACCTGAAAGCAATTCAGCCTGGGCACAGGGAGGAATTGCCGCTGCCCTCGACCCAGCCGACTCGCCCGGTATTCACGTAGCTGACACCTTGATCGCCGGAGCAGGGCTGTGTGATCCGGCTGCCGTGGCAGTACTGGCCAACGAAGCCCCGGCCCTGATGCGCGAATTGGCTTCGTTGGGTGTTCCCTTCGAGCGCGACGCCGACCAGTTCGCATTAGGACTGGAAGGTGGACATTCCCGCCGCCGCATCGTTCACGTCGGTGATGCGACCGGACGGGCAGTGACGCAGGTGCTGATCGAGCGTGTCCGGGCAACACCGCTGATCGCTATCCGCGAGCAGGCCCAGGCGGTTGAACTGCTAACCGCCGGAGAGCGAGTGGTTGGCGCGCTGGTACGCATGGTTGATGGGACATGGTGGCGGGTACTGGCCAAAGCAACTGTGCTGGCCAGCGGCGGCGCCAGTGCATTATACGGCCTGACTAGCAATCAACCAACGGCACTCGGCGAAGGGATTGCGCTGGCCTATCGGGCCGGTGCAGAAGTGGCCGATATGGAGTTCGTACAATTCCACCCTACCGTCTATCGGACTCGGGCCGGGCATGGCTTCCTGATCACCGAAGCAGCACGCGGTGAAGGTGGTCTGCTCTTCACGCCCGGCGGGCGCCGCTTTATGCCCGACTACGACCCGCGTGCCGAATTAGCGCCACGTGATATTGTAACACGGGGGATTGTTGCTGCGATGCAGGCCGAAGGATGTGACCATGTCTTGCTGGATGTAACACATCTACCGGCCAATCTAATCGAGCATCACTTCCCAACAATTTGTACCCGACTCCGGGCTGATGGAATCGATCCTACTCGTGATCCGATTCCAGTTGCACCAGCGGCTCACTATCTGATGGGCGGTGTACGTACTGATTTGAGCGGTGCAACCAGCTTACCCGGTCTTTTTGCGGCCGGTGAAGTGGCATGCACCGGTGTTCATGGCGCCAATCGCCTGGCCAGCAACTCGCTTCTTGAGTGTCTGGTGTTTGGGCGGCGGGCCGGAGAAGCAGCAGCGGCCCTTCGCGATCAGGAGGTACCGCTCCCCGATCCGCTACCACCTGCACCTATTTCAGCGCCACCCGATGCCAACTGGCGGACGATCCTGGCCGATATTATGCGTGCTGCTGGGCCAATCCGTCACGGTGACACCCTTAGTGCAGCATTAATCAGACTGGCAACCTGGCCGGTCAGTGCCGATCCTGATGAAGCCGATCACCTTACTGCCGTTAATGCAGCGCTTACCGCACAATTAATTGTTGCCGCAGCACTGCTGCGCACTGAGAGTCGTGGTGGTCATTTCCGTCAAGATTATCCACACAGCGAGGAATCCTGGCGTAAACATATCGTTCTGTGTCGCCAAGCCGAACCGTGGGTTGTGCCAACGATTGCGCCAGTAGCAGAGAGAGAAAAGGTAGGAGAGAGAAGGTAGGAGAGAGAAGAGAGTATCGGGAACGTTCACTCAAACCCTTCCCTCTAGGTCAAAATGTATGCTTAATCAGAACCGTAGGGGTGGGTGCAAACCTGCCCCTACGGTGTGTGCAGTTATCAACCGTATCTCGGCGCTATCTCGCAACCGCATCGCAGTCCAGACGATTCCTGGAACTGTGATAGCTACAATAAACTTAGCCTGAATGATACAGCCACGTGCAAGCTTAATACAGGCTTACACCTAGCCTCACTCCACCACCTTCGCCATTCAAGGGCAGCACAATCCGTTAGTCCGCGAAAGATTCTTCCAATTCAAGGATAAACAGTTATGAATAAAGAGAAACTATGGCAGCGAAGCAAACAGCGAATCCGGTTTCGGAATGACGATATGGATTTCTATTTTGCCTGGATTCTTGCTCACCAAAACGAAGGTGGTTCGGTACTTGGCGAGTGCTTCTACACTGCTTCCCAAATTAAAGATGGTGATCCCGAAAGCTGGTACAAGGCCTGGTCAGAAATAGCCCGTCGCGTCGAATCGCAGGCGACACAGGCACTGGCAAACGGGCATCGGGTTAGTGCACGTGAAGCCTACCTGCGCGCCTTTACCTATCATCAGATGGCAAGCATCTTTATTCGCCCGCGAGATCCACGACTACGTGAGATATGGCAAAAGGCACAATGGTGCTTCCGACAAGCAACTACTCAATGTAAGCCATCTGCCGAACCCATTGAGATCACGTTCGAAGGTAAATTTCTACCAGGGTATTTTTTGCGGGGTAACGACGAGAGCCGGAAAGCACCAACGTTGATCATGATAGGCGGTGGCGAAACATGCGCAGAAGAACTCTACTTCTGGATAGGCCCGGCAGGAATACGCCGGAAGTATCACATCCTCCTGGTAGACTTGCCCGGTCAGGGAAGAACCCCCTTCGATGGTTTATTTTTCCGAACCAATACTGAAGTGCCGATCAAAGCCGTCGTCGATTATACACTTACTCGACCAGAGGTCGACGCTGAACGGTTGGCTTTGTTTGGAATCAGTGGTGGGGGCTACATGGTATCACGCGCTCTTCCATTTGAGAAACGTATCAAAGCCTGCATAGCCAGTGCTCCCATCATAGATATTTACCAACTTGTCATGGCCGAAATTCCGTCGGTACTCCTCAAAACTCCCGGTTTTTTCAGGAACACCCTTACCAGGCTGGCAGGTCTCAGAAACCCCCTGCCCGGTATTGCATTAGAGAAGTTCTGCTGGCAAGCCGGAGTAAGCACAATTTCTGAAGCGTTAGAAATGGCGCGACAAGCACGAGTTGAAAGGATAGAAGAGATTACATGTCCGGTATTGTGTATGGTTGGCGAAGGAGAGTCAGAAGCACAAATGATGCAGGCTCGCGAGTTTTACAACGCTCTCCGATGCCCTAAAGCCTTTCGCGTCTTCGTTGCCGCCGACGGTGCAGATGCTCACTGCCAGATCAATAATCTGGGCCTGATGCAGCAAGTAGTCTTTGATTGGCTGGATGAGGTTTTTGGGTATCGGGCAGAGAATCTCTAAGAGCCTATCCGAAACATCCTGGTGTGGAAGATGAAGGTCAGCGAATCTCGTCTCTTCCCCGTGCGGTGATTGGAACGAAGCGATGCTGGGGGTAACGACGACCGAATAACCACCGTGGTGCCCATTGCCCCCAACGGTGATCACTGATCAAGACTATGCATGGGTGGCTTGACGACGCAACGCACCCATATCTGCCGATAGCGGAGGGGCGGTTCGCGCACTGCCCTCCCCGATGATACGACGAGCACGGGATGCATCGATGGACAATGGGGGTTGTTGATCATGCGCCCATCCCATTCACCACTCGTCGGGGTGCACCCGTCGGGGCACGACGGTGCCGTGCCTCGACTCCATCGGCTTGCATCCGGTGATGGATTTCATCCGTCGTGACGTGACGACGAGGTATTCGGATAGGCTCTAAGCTGTGATAATACACAGAGGTACTCAGGTAACAAGAAGAAGGAAGTGTCGATGAAACATCATCCCGTCCTCTGGTTTTATGTATTGACGTTTGCGTTCTTGTGGTTCGGCTGGTTACCAATGGTGGCAGGCTCGCAGGGTATAACGCCGTTTAAGCCTCCACTTTTTCAGGTTTTACTCTTGCTGCCAGCAGTGGCGCCTGCTGTAGCAGCAGTTATTGTGACTGCGGTAAACGAAGGTACGGTGTGAGTTGACCGCCTATTTCGGACATTTGGAAACTGGTGTTTAGGCTCAAGCTGGTTAATGATTGCCGCCATTGCACCAGCGATCTTCCTGCTAAGCGGCAAAACTATAACTCAGGTATTAGGATTGCCAGCAAACTCCATTACAGTAGACGGCAACATCGTCGGTGTTTCGATTGCAACCTTTGTGATGTCACTGCTCTCGAGTACATGGGAAGAGGTCGGATGGCGAGGATTCGCCCTACCGAGATTACAGAAAAACCACAGTGCCCTTGCGGCAACGCTCGTAGTAGGTGTGTTATGGGGAATGTGGCATGTACCGCTGTTCCTTTGGCAGGGCCATCCAATGTCTAACTATCCCTTTCTGGCGTGGTTCATCGGTACTATTGCAGTATCTTTCATCTACACCTGGCTCTACAACAGCACGCGAGGCAGTCTGTTCGTTGTAACAATCTTCCACGTTCTCACGAATACGTATGGAGTCCTTATTTCAGGTGTATCTGTTGCTGCGCTAGCGATGGTATACAGCTTCGTGGCACTATGCCTTGTGACAATTTTTGGTAAGAACCACCTCGCCCGATAAGACTGCCACGACCGGTAGCGGCAGATTGAGAACCCACTCGTCATAACGTACTGGCGCTGCCCAAGATGGGGTGGGCCGACGAAGATAAGGTGTTGCAATCGCACGTTATGCGATAGGCTACGTTCGCGAAAGGAATATAAGTTCAGCCTATGAACCACAAACATAGCTCTATCGCTCTATATGCAATCCCCCTACCTCTTCCACAATGCGGAGAGGTAGGGGGCAATTGTCACACTTATTCAGGTATCGCAACCCGATGGGCTAGAGTTCTACCGCATACTGCGACGGACAACCATCCCACCAGCTACGGTGAGCGCCAGCGCCATCAATACCAGTGCAACTAGTGGCAGGGTCTCGCCACCTGTTGTCGGCAATGCCGCCGGTGCAGCAGTCGCGACCGGTGCTGTCACGGCAAGTTGGGGTGTAATACTAGCAACAAAGTTCGTCGCGAACACGCTGTAAATTTGACCAGCATCGACCTTTGTTCCGGGCAAGTTGATCACCACTGCGCTTCCACCTGCTGGGGTTACTTGTAAGTCGTAGGTACCTGCTGGCACCTCCAGATAATTGCTCGCATCGGGGAAGGCCAAATTACTGATCAGCGTTGTTCCATTCGCCAGCTTGACATCAACTGCGGGCGCATCAGGTGAGAAGTGGTAGACCCGTACCTTAGCCTGACCGGCAGCCGGAGCACTCAAATTATCAACGATTATCTGTGGCTTAATACTGGCCACCGGTCCAACCGCAGCAATTGTATAGGCTTTCCCGGCCTCAATCGTCACATTTGCATCAATAACTGCCGAACCTGCACCGGCACCGGTCGGTGCGACCTGCACCCGATAAGTGCCTGCCGCGAGATCAAGGTATGGACTGGCGGCAAAAAAGCCGACGTTGGTAAGCACTGCATTCCCATTGACAAACACATCAACGGCGGGTGCATCGGGTGAAGCATGAATGACCCGTACTTTAGCCGCACTCCCCTGTGCAAATGCAGCCGGTACCACCAACAGAGCGAACAATAACGCCGTCGTCACCACGATAGATAGCTTGCGAATCACGGGACACTCCTCCTTACAAAACCATGGTTTCCATTACACCGGAATTGCCAATACTTTGTCAATTGTCTGCACAATTTCCGGCTTCACTCTTCTTTACGTAGCAGAACAACAAGTGGATGTGTCGCTTGAAGATGTCTTCGGATGTATTTGAATATTCGCTGCACGCCAGTGACGATGGATGCAATAGGTATGAAGAGAGCGATAGGAGGGGGTTTGGAACCTACCTTTGCCGTGCGCTGACAGGTATCATTGAAAGAGGGTGCAGAGAAGGTCGGAGGAACGTTGTGTTCAGGGTTTGGTCGTATTCGCTCGCCAATGTCGTTCATCCCGCATGACGATCCCCTACACGCAATCACCTGGATGCGTCATTGGAAGCTATCGTTTGGCGCATCGGCACTCTATCGCACCGCATCGCTTGCAGGGGATCAGGGTGAGCACCCACCCTTACTCTGCGCTGACGGGCATCAATGGCGAGACAAGAGGGAGTGGACGCAGACGACCGTCAGAACGAGAAGCTGCACATATCCTGACGCCCTGTGGATAGATTGGGAGCCGCCACTGCTACCCTCTTCTCACCTGGGCAGAGTGAAACGTTGCAAAGCCATACGCACCCTTACAGCATTTGCATAATTGCCTGAACTATGCTATAATTTACGAGCAAACTGAATACGACCCCGTAGCTCAGTGGATTAGAGCGTTTCCCTGCGGAGGAAAAGGTCGTGCGTTCGAATCGCACCGGGGTCGCCAGTACATCCGCCAACTTTGGCGGATTTTTTCATTCTAGGTACGGCAAGAACACCCCTTCACCCATCAACAACGCCTGCTTCCTTGCAATCCCCCAACGAAAACCAGCGATCCTGCCATCAGCACCAATGGCGCGATGACAGGGGATTACTATGGCCAGCGAGTTGGCTGCGCAGGCCTGACCAACAGCCCGCGCAGTACTGGCAGGTAAGCCTAGTTCTCCGGCTAATTGACGATAGGTGCGGGTCTCGCCATACGGAATGCGACAGAGCGCCTGCCAGACTAAGCGTTGAAACGATGTCCCAACCGGATCAAGCGACAATACCGGCAGCGGAGTTTGATCGCACAGATAGGCAGCTATCGCAGCGGCAGCTGCTTTCGGAGCAGGGCCAGAACCAATATGCGCTGCCGGAAATTCGGCGTAAAGAGTCTGGAGCAGGGCTGTATCATCATCACCCAGATAGACCGCACAGAGTCCGGTATCGGTAGTCGCCACTAACACTCGCCCAAGCGGGCTATCGGTACACGTAACGCCAATCGGTCGCCCGGCATGCGCGTAGCGTCTGGCATTTGACGATGGTCGGTGAAGACCCATCGGTAGCACCTTTCTCCTGGTAAACGGAACTGAACAAAGCACCCGCTCGCATCGAAATCAGCAATAGAGGGACACGGTATGCTATGCCCCTCCCTTACCCCAGTGATTAACAAGCCAGTGCGATGTGCCCACCGCATCCGATTATGCCGTCGTTCACCCACCAGCCTGCAACTCTTCAGCCAGATCAATTGCGCGTAATGAGGCAGCGGCTTTATTGCAGCTCTCGTTGAACTCGTACTCAGGTGTGCTATCGGCAACCACCCCAGCCGCCGCCTGCGCGTATGCAATACCGTCTTTCACGATTAGTGTACGTAGAGCGATACAGGTATCGAGATCACCGTTAAATCCCAGATGACCAACAGCGCCGGCGTAAATCCCACGTTGTTCACCTTCCAGCTCGGCGATGATTTCCATCGAGCGAATCTTGGGTGCACCGGTGACCGTACCGGCCGGGAAACAAGCCCGTAAGGCATCAATCGGCTTCAGATCGGCGCGTAATCGACCGGTGACCTCTGAGACGATGTGCTGGACATGGCTATATTTCTCAATCGTCATAAAGACCGGTACCTGCACCGTTCCAGGCTCACTGATGCGACCTAGATCGTTGCGCCCCAGATCGACCAGCATCAGATGTTCGGCCCGCTCTTTTTCGTCAGCCAGGAGTTCGGCGGCCAGCCGCTCATCTTCGGCAGCATCACGACCACGCCAGCGCGTACCGGCAATCGGGCGCGTGGTTACTTTGCCATTACGCACCTGTACCAGCATTTCAGGGGATGCCCCAACCAGATCACCTTCGCCCGTCCGAATGTAAAACATGTACGGTGATGGGTTGATGGTACGTAAAGCACGATAAATAGTGAAGCTGTCGGCATCGGTCGCTTTACTGAAACGCTGCGAGATCTGTACCTGAAAGATGTCACCAGCCATGATGTATTCTTTGGCACGCAATACCGCTGCTTTGAATTCAGCCTCAGTACGATTCGAGGCTACCGGGTTAGTTGTGATCCGCGTTGGCGTGTTGTGCGGCTCATAGTTGCGCAAACTTAGCCTAATGCCCGGTGGCAACGGTCGTTGCAGCCGAGCAATCAGTGTTTCGATCCGGTTGATAGCACGCTGATACTCGGCAGCCAGATCTTCGACATCAAGATGCACGTGCGAGATAACAATAATCTTGTGACGCACGTGATCGAAGGCCAGGATCGTGTCAACGAACATCCACCAACTTTCAGGCATATCGTAGGGGCGCACCGGTGGAATCGGTAATCGCTCGAAATAGCGTGCCGATTCGTAGCTGAGATAACCGACTGCGCCGCCGACGAAGATGGGTAAGTTGGGGAGTCGGATCGGGCGGTAGGCACTGAGATAGCTTTCTAAGACGATCAGTGGATCGGTGTAGTGCAGCGTTTGCTTGTATCCGCCGTGAGTGGCTTGCGCAACACCATCGTGCATGCGCAGCACCATGTAGGGATCGCTACCGATAAATGAATAGCGACCGATATTCTGACCACCGGTTACACTCTCTAACAAGAAACCGATCCCGCCCTGGGCAATTTTGAGATAGGCCGAAACTGGAGTTTCCAGATCGGCCATGATTTCGCGGTAGATCGGGCAGAGATTGCCCTGATGACGTAGTTCCCGCAACTGGTCGAGTGTTGGATAGTACATACGCTTCCTTATCTGCGATCTCGGGGGAGTACAAAGCCAACCCGCTCAAGAATGAGCGTCATCTTTGGCTCGGCAACTGCGCGCGCTTGCTCGGCGCCAATGGCCAGGATGCGATCAAGCTCTGCCGGGTCGTCCATCAGTTGATAGTAGCGTTCACGGATCGGACGCAACGCCTCAATCACGACTTCTGCCAGCTCGCGCTTGAGCGCACCATAGCCCTTGCCGGCGAAGTGGGCTTCGATTTCAGGCCGACTGCGACCGGTCAATAATTCGTAAATCTGCAAGAGATTATTGACACCAGCACGCTCTGGCTCATCGCTAAAGCGAATTTCATTGAAGGAATCGGTTACCGCCCGTTTAATCGCCCAGCGAATCTCGTCGGGATCATCAATGATCCGAATGGCGTGACCACGGGTTGTCTCGGACTTACTCATCTTCACCGTTGGGTCGTCGAGACCCATGATCCGGGCACCGCTCTCGCGAATCACTGGCTTGGGAATCACGAACGTTTCCCCGAAGAGATAGTTAAAGCGCTGTGCCAGATCGCGCGTCAGTTCGATGTGCTGCTTCTGATCCTCGCCAACCGGCACCTCATCGGCATCGTAGAGCAGAATATCGGCAGCCATTAACACCGGATAAGTGAGCAAGCCGGTCATGACACTCTCTTGCTTTTGCGCCTTGGCTTTGTACTGCGTCATGCGCTCAAGCCAGCCAAGGGGCGTAATACAACTGAATACCCACGAGCATTCAGCGTGGGCACGCACATGGCTCTGCACGAACAGAGTTGTCTGCTGCGGATCAATACCACAGGCAAGCAGTAACGCAGCCAGTTCACGGGTCTGTCGGCGCAGATCGTCTGGATTCTGCGGTACCGTAATCGCGTGCAGATCAACAATACAGATAAAGTTCGTCTTCTGGCCCTGCCCGGCAACCCATTGCTGGATAGCACCCAGATAGTTGCCGATGTGCAGATTACCCGAAGGTTGAATCCCGGAAAAGACACGTGGTTTGCGAGTCATAGGTTCCCTCTGGTGGTACTATCGAAAAAAAGCGTGATATACTAAGCAACGTCAGGCATTGTTCGTATCAGGTAAGCAATGAAGCATCTTATCCTCTTCCTATTAATCGGCGTGCTTGGCAGTGCATGGCTGCCAGCAATACCGGTACACGCCGCAGCTCACGCCAGCTTTACCAGTCAGCAACCGGTTGCCCAACCTCTGGTTCCGGTAACTATCGCCGTACACATTCCCGGCTATAACGGGTCGGCGACGCTCATCATCTTTGACGGCCAACAGCGCTTTGCCGGGAGCTTCCCGCTGACCATCAGTGATGGTCAGGGCCTGGTCGAAGTCATACCACGCGGTGCGTTGGGCAGTCATTGGGCTGCTCTGTTCACAGCCGACGGGCAGATGGTCGCAAACGGGCCAATCTATCGACTTGATGCCGAGACAACCCTGCACAGCGGTGTTGCTGCTTACGACCAATTGTATCCGACTGTCCGCCGATTTATGGCAGCCGACCGACTGAGTTATATCCTTGATGGACAATTGGTTACAGGCTACCGGTCGCCAGATAGTCCGCTGCTGTGGTTGCGCGATCACTATTATCAAAACCGCGCCTTCCGCTACTTCGAGACCGACCTGCGCTCGTTGCCGGAAGCATTTGCTCGTATTCAGGCTGCGGACGGCAGTCTGCCGGATTTTCTTGCACGCCCGGAATGGGAAATTCCTGCCTTCCGCACCCCGGTTGAGGCAGACGTTGAATTCCTCTTTGTCCAATTGATTTTCGAGACGTGGCAGGTAACCGGCGATACGGCCTGGATGCTGCGGATGTTGCCGGCAGCCCAACGGGCGATTGACTATACCATGCGTGATCCGCTGCGTTGGGAACCGACCCTGGGCCTGGTTAAGCGTCCGTTTACCATCGACACCTGGGATTTCGAGTACGGCCCGCCGATGTTCAACCCGAATACCGGAGAACTTGGTCCCCGGCATTGGATTGATGAGCAGACTAAATGGGGTATCTTTCACGGCGACAATACCGGTCTGGCCGCAGCCCTCAATGCACTGGCGTTGATGGAAGAGGCGGCCGGTCAGTCTAATCTGGCAGCGGTACGTCGCACGATAGCTGCCGATCTGATGACGCGCCTCAATGCGCTGAGCTGGAATGGCCGTTTTTACACCCATCATGTCAAACTTATCCCTTACGATGTTCCCGGTGTTGATGAAGCCGAGCAGTTGAGCCTCTCGAATGCGATTGCGCTCAATCGCGGTGTCTTAAGCGAAACGCAGGGGCGAGCGATTGTTGCCGAGTATCTACGTCGGTTGAATGATCCCCAACGTATCGCTTTCGCCGAATGGTATAGCATTGATCCACCTTTTCCATCAGGCGCTTTTGGGATGAACGGGCGTCTCGGTGAACGTCCTGGTGAATATGTCAACGGCGGCATTATGCCTCTCGTTGGTGGTGAGCTGGCACGTGGCGCATTTCGCTATGGCTACGAGTCGTATGGCTTCAACATCCTGCAACGCTACATCGACCTGATCGAACGTACCGGTGCAACCTATCTCTGGTACTACCCAACCGGTGGAATTGCGCCGGTACACGAATTTTTACCAACCGACGGCTGGGGCGCCAGCGCGATGCTAGGAGCAATGGTCGAGGGTGCCGCTGGCATCGAAGACAGCGCCATCGGTTTTCAGAAAGCTACCATCTCCCCGCGCTGGCCAGCCGATCCGATACACGATATCCGAGATGTCTACGCCGTAGCCCGCTATGCCGCCAGTGATGCCTACACCGCTTACCGTTGGCACATGACGCCGCCAACCGCAAATCGTCCTGGGCAACTGGTATTAACGGCAACCGGTAGCGGTGAAATGTTTCGCCTGCGCCTGCTCTTACCTCCTGGTACGACCCCGCAAACGGTTACACTGAACGGAGCCACGGTACCACTTCAGATCGAACAGATCGGGTTTAGTCGTTACCTGACACTCGACGTCAGCGGCCCGATCATCACGGTAAACGTTACCTTAACCCTCTAAGCAGATTGCACGAGCGAGACGCAGCTTCCCGCGTCTCGCTGTTCTTGCTACGCGCCCACTGCGGGCAATCCGGCCAGAGCCATTGCTACTTCTGTATCAGAATACTCGTAATCACGCAACTTTCCGGCCTGGTAATCCATGTAGGCTTGCAGATCAAAATGACCGTGACCGCAAAGGTTGAAGAGGATCACGTCACTCTTGCCCTCTTCTTTGCAGCGCAGAGCTTCACGGATTACGCCGGCGATAGCGTGGTTAGCTTCCGGCGCCGGCAGGATTCCTTCGGTGCGGGCAAACTGTACACCGGCGGCGAAGGTTTCAAGTTGCTGAATAGCAATCGCCTCAATGACCCCTATCTCAAGCAGGTGACTAACCAGCGGTGCCATTCCGTGGTAACGCAGCCCACCAGCGTGAATACCGGGCGGAACAAAGCTACTGCCGAGCGTGTGCATCTTAACCAACGGTGTCAGATGGGCAGTATCGCCGTAGTCGTAGGCATATTTCCCCTTGGTTAGCGATGGACAAGCGGCTGGCTCAACAGCGACCACACGCAACGGGCGTTCACCGCGCAATTTCGCACCGATAAAGGGGAAGGCGATACCGGCAAAATTTGATCCGCCACCGGTGCAACCAACAACGACATCTGGATAATCACCGGCCATCTCCATTTGGATCATCGCTTCCTGACCGATGACCGTCTGATGAAGGAGCACGTGATTGAGCACACTGCCAAGCGCGTAGCGTGTATCATCGCGCTGCACAGCAACCTCAACCGCTTCAGAGATTGCAATCCCCAGACTACCGGTACTCTCCGGATTCTGGGCCAGAATCGCACGCCCGGCAGCCGTCTCCATACTGGGGCTGGCAATGACCCGTGCACCGTAGGTCTCCATCAGAGCACGGCGGTATGGCTTCTGCTCATAGCTCACCTTCACCATGAACACTTCCACTTCAAGCCCAAAGAGCGCACCGGCAAATGCCAATGAGGACCCCCACTGACCGGCGCCCGTCTCGGTGACCAATCGGCGGACACCTTCTTGCTTGTTGTAGTACGCCTGCGCCACTGCCGTATTGGGCTTATGGCTACCCGCCGGACTGACGCCTTCGTACTTGTAGTAAATGCGAGCCGGCGTATCTAAGACCCGCTCGAGCCGACGGGCGCGGAAGAGTGGAGTCGGTCGCCATTGCCGGTAAATAGATCGTACCTCGTCGGGAATAGGAATGGCCCGCTCGGTACTGACTTCCTGCCTGATCAGCTCCATCGGAAAGAGCGGCGCTAGATCGGCAGGACCAATTGGTTGACCGGTAGCCGGATGCAAGGGCGGCGGTGGCAGAGATGGTAGATCGGCGGCAATGTTGTACCAGGTCTCCGGCAAGCGATCTTCACTGAGCAGATACTTGATAGTCTCCACAGATCCCACTCCTCACTACAAAACACGAATAAAAAATCTCTCGACCAAGACTGGTCGAGAGACGGGAAAACCGCGGTGCCACTCTCGTTCGCCGCTGTTCACACAGACGGCGCACTCTGCAGGTGCTGTCGGCAATGCCGCTTCACACCTAGCGCCCTGATAACGGTGGCGTCTCCGGCAACGACTACTGCGGGTAAACCCCGGTTCGCCGTGCGACTCCCAGGCCCATTCACGAGCGCCGAACGTGCCGATCTCACACCATCATCGGCTCGCTGGATTGTCGCCACACTCGCTACTCTTCCTGTTCAACGTCGGCTATTGATTTGTGTAGCGGAAGTATACCATTCATACCGAGACATGTCAACGGGTGGGCAAGAGCTGGAGGGGTTTTTAAAGTTCTCAGCGCGCAGGACGCGCAGGCCTCCGGCCTGTATTGTGCAGTAAGTGACAGAAAGCCATTGGTCAGCACCTGAGCACACCATCACTCCCCCGCAAGACGTAGGCACACCAACCTATAAGACGCTGACCGGTATCGGTAGCGCGAGCACGGAAGGCCTGACCGCAGACCGCCATCGGCACAGAGAGCAGCGCACCTCTGCACACACTACGGAGAGGTCAGCTTCTGCGTTCTCTCTCCTCATTTCGCGAGGCATCGGTCGGAGCGCAGTGGCGTTGCACCCGTACATCCATTGCCTGGGTTCAACCGTTGCACGGTGAGGCGATTATTCGAGTAGACTCTCAAATGATGTACAACTAAAACCAGCGTTGGGGTACCGATAATGATAATGTTGATGCAGTGTTAGTAGGGGTGGGTTTGAAACTCGTCCATAAAGAACACTCCAAAGGTGCTATAATTCAGCAAACGCAGCCTCCTCAACGACTGCGATCCCAATAGTGACTTACAATATTTTTCCGACCACAATGTACAACGCCGATTCAAAACCAAACCAGAAGAAAGGTGGTACTGATGAGTATGGACAACTCCTCACCCGACGCAATTGTCCTCCCGGCCCAAGTCAGTCGAGATTGGTTATTCCAGCTTTATAGTAATGCCTACTTCGACGTTGAACTCGACAGCGACGGCGACATCTGCATCCGCGATGGTTTTCGCATCTGGGTATTTCCCATCCGAGAGGGGGAACAGATTCGGTTTATGTCGCAGTTTCGGGCCAATCCGGCGCACGACCTTATAGACCGCTTGCAATACGCTAATCGCATCAATGACGAGTTGCATTTTATTCGCTGTTACGTCGATCGCGACGGTGACATTGGTTTCGACGGCTATCTTATCGTGTCAGGGGGCGTGACCCGCCGTAACATCGTTCTTGCAACACGAGCTTTCATCGACCATGTACGAGCAGCTCTGGCAAAGGATGATACCGACGTCATTGCTTAGAGCCTATCCGAAACACTCTGTTGCGGGAGAGGGCATTCAGACGACTACGGGCATCACCGCTCACTCAACAATAGGCAGGGCATGATATCGTAGAGGTAAAACGGCGCTTTGCGCCTTGTCTCTGGTCCTAATGTGTAATACCGTGGGTATCAAGTTGGTCACGTACCGAGTTGCATTCATCGTCAGGTTTCATTCGTCGTGTCGTAACAACAAGATATTCGGGCAGGAATTGTCTCGTCACACCATACGACGCCATCGGCAGCAGGCTGATCGTCCATCGTGAGGCATAGTGGTGCTGTGCCCATCCATCGCGAGGCATCGGTCGGAGCGCAGTGGCGTTGCACCCGTACATCCATTGCCTGGGTTCAACCGTTGCACGGTGAGGCGATTATTCGAGTAGACTCTCAAATGATGTACAGCTAAAACTAGCGTTGGGGTACCGATAATCAGGAGGGAGGAGGCAGTACCTCGCCCCTACCAGTACTCCGCCACCCGGCGCAGCGATCGTGCCCACGCTGCCCACCCCGCAGCGCCGTCATCAGGCGCATCCCGTGTTTATCATCCCGGCGGATTGCTGTCTAAAACCGGTACGGTCCATACTTTTGTATACCCTCGCAAGAAAAAACAGACATTCCCCGCATTGCCAAAAGAAGAGAAGCGTGGATCGTGATAATCATGACGAATATCACACTCACATGAATCAACAACGGCCACCTCTGGAGTGGTGGCCGGAGAGAGGGGAGAGGAGCGGTGTGTGGATTCGAAGCTTTTTGTCTGGCCTTGACCACCGCAAATCAACTTGCCTGACGCTATTGATGATAGCCTGGATAGATTAGCTCTCGATTAACAGAGTATTAGACTAGTATTAACATACAAGGCACCATAGATCACACATCAAGTTATCCACAGATTCCACCATTTATCCACAATTTAAGTCACATGGACAGTAACGTGTGCAAAGCTACGATCTACGGTGCTCCTGAACTCGAAGGTACCGTGACCGTGGCCGAAAAGTGATGTATACTCAAAAGGGAGTACCACAATCGATCCGTACAGGACAGAGGAGCAGGACGTGTCACAGCGTATTATTATTGTCGGTGCCGGCCCCGGAGGATTGGCCACAGCTATCCGGCTGGCCGGGCGCGGCTATCAGGTTGAAATCTTTGAGGCAGTTGATCGACCGGGTGGGCGGATGCGAGGCTTCTCACTCGGCGACTATCATTTTGACACAGGCCCAACTATCTTGCAAGTACCACGGGTATACGACGATCTCTTTCAGAGTGTTGGCCTGCGTTTTAGCGATTATGTGACGCTAGTGCGTCTCGATCCAAACACTCGTATCCGGTTTTGGGACGGTGAGTATCTTGATTTGACGTCGAACATTTCTGCCTTTAAAGCCCAATTAGCACGCTTCGATCCGAATCTACCAACTGAATTTGAACGCTGGTACATCGAACATATCCGTAAAAATGTGGTCGGTTATGAACCGTACCTCGGCACACCGGTGCGTAGTCCGTTGGGGTACCTGAAACTACGTGAAATCGCAGCCGCCCTGGCATTCCGGCCATGGGAAAGTCTTTACGATCACTTCAAGCGCTTCTTCCGTGATGAACGAGTTGTTTATGCACTGTCGTACCAGGCCAAATACTTGGGGATGCATCCAACGGCCTGCTCGAGTATCTTTAGTCTGGTAACTTTCCTCGAATTTGCCGAAGGTATTTGGCACCCCCTAGGTGGATTTCGCGCTCTGGCTGCCGGACTAGCGAAAGCGGCTACCGATGTAGGAGTGATGATCCACTATAACTGCCCTGTTAAACAAGTTATTGTCGAGCAGGGACGAGCCTGCGGCGTTGAGCTAAGCGACGGTAAGCGTGTCAGTGCCGATGCAGTGGTGGTTAATGCTGATTTCGGGCATGCGCTGACCCACATTATTCCGCCACATGCCCGTGGAACGTACACCGACCAAAAACTGAACAAGATGGAGTTTTCGTGTTCGACTTTTATGCTCTATCTGGGCGTCAATCGACGATGGGATGATCTCCCTCACCATCAACTGTATTTGTCAGCCAACATTCGTCGCAACGATCCGCTGTGGGCAAAAAGCGCAGTGCTCGATGAAGACGATCCGTCGTTCTATGTCTGCAATCCAACCATTGTTGATCCATCGAATGCCCCTCCCGGTCATAGTACACTCTTCGTATTGGTACCGGTACCCAATTTACGCTACCCGGTGAATTGGGCAGCAGTTGAACAGCGATACCGCGATCTGATCCTTCGTCAGATGGCAAAACTCGGCTTTGAAGATGTTGAACGCCATATCGTAGTAGAGAGACAGTATACCGCAGAAACCTGGCGTGACGAGCACCACACCTATCTTGGCGCTGTTTTTAACCTGATTCATAGTTGGAGTCAGCTTGGGCCGTTCCGCCCGCATATCCGTCATAATGGAGCACGCAATCTCTACTGGATAGGTGGAGCGGTGCATCCAGGGAGTGGATTGATGACGATCCTGGAAGCGGCTAAGAGTGCGGTCCATTTCATAAGTGAAGATTTGCCCCTTGGTCAGCCGACTGAGGTGAGGAGTGTAAGGTAGGAAAGAGGGGAGAGAAAATAGCAGAGGGATCACCGTTACACATGCCGGCGGAAAGCTTGGAAACTTCCCCTGTTCCCCGGTCTATCTTTTTTCCTATCTCCTATACTGGCAACTCCTGCGTAGAAAAGATCCGATACGTTTAGCGGTATCGCTCGCAAGGCCCTTTCTGCAAGGTACCACTGTTCGGCAAGACAGGCAACGCCGTCGTCTGTCTTGCCGAACACCGTATCAGTCACGGGCACTGCCATGCGCTATCGCAAACAGCTCATCAATGTCGAGCAGGAGCGCAGGTTGAGGTAGGTCGTTCACCACGCCACACGAGAAACCGTCGATGTGTGTAAGTGGTGACAGCCCATCGGCGCCGACTCGATGCAGGCTGATCACCTCATCGACCAGCAAACCGATTTCTGGTAGTTGATCACCATCCGTAGTCGCTAGCAGAATATGGCTATCAAGATTATAGCCGGGCGGTTCGCCGAGCAGCGAGCGACCATCAATGACGGGTACCGTTGTCCCATGGAGTGAGACGATCCCGCAAACGACCGCTGGTGCATCGCCGGGAGGTGTCAGTTCACCGAGGCGAGCAGTGTGCACTACGGTATGCAATGGTAAAGCAACGAATCGGCTACCGATCCGACACACAATAACCATGGCTGTTGGCGGTGGCTTGAGCAGACTCATACAGACCTCCCTGTCGCACTTGTTTAGGTACACTGTACAGCACACAGGTCGCGATCAGCGTTATATTCACGCAACCGGTGATGAATGTATCTATGCATCAACAGACGGTATATCTCGGTTTAGACCTTGCGTGGTCAGAACGCAATCTCAGCGGTTTAGCAGCGTGTTGTGGGAGTTCTCAGGGAGCACAGCTCTGTTATCATCCACGCCGACTACAAACAACCGATGAAATTGTGCAGACGATCCGGCACATCTGCGGCGACAAACCGGCAATCCTAGCGATTGACGCACCATTACTCGTGCCAAATGAAACCGGGCGGCGGCGCGCAGAAGCTGAGCTGGCGGCGGCGTTTCAGCGATACGATGCCGGGCCGCATCCGGCAAACCGTCGGTTGTTACGGCGGTATGGCGGAATACGGGGCGAAACCATTGTTACGGCCTTGGCCAACGATGGGTTTCGTTATGTACCGATGATAGAGGCGGATGCAGGTGGACGACTGATTGTTGAGGTCTTTCCCCATCCGGCAACTGTCGTCCTCTTCCGTCTCCACCGCATCCTGAAATACAAAGCACGTCCTGGCCGTTCACTGACCGAACGACGGCAAGAACTTCGACGGTATCTTGAGCTGCTCACGACGCTCCAGTGGTCAGACCCACCATTGTTAGGAGTACAGAACCTCTGGACGGACCTTGAGCTTGAGCGATTTGGCCCATCGGCACTCAAAGCTATCGAAGATGAAGCGGACGCTTTGCTCTGCGCGTATATCGCGCTTTACGGTCATCGCTGGGGGGCGGCCCGTTGTCGGAGTTTCGGTACCGTAGAGGGGGGTGCCATTTTTACGCCGTACTGGTATGATAGAGAAACTACTGAATAGTGAGGAACAGGTAGGGGCAGCATCGTGTTTGACGGCAATCCACACACTGAACTTTTTTACCAATTTGGCCTGGCCCTACTCATCGGTGCGCTCATCGGCCTGCAACGCGAGCATGCTCATAGCGGAGTTGGCGAATTGTTTGCCGGGGTGCGCACCTACGCCATTGTTGGCGTGATTGGTTGTGCCGGTGGGCTGGTCGCGACCACATTGCAAGCGCCGGAGATTTTTGCTGCATTGATAGTAGTTATCGGAGGATTACTGATCGCTGCTTACGTGTTGGGAAGCAAGCAAGAGGGGCTGGGACTAACCAGTGAGATGGCACTCATTACGACCTTGCTTTGCGGAGGAATGGTAGCCTGGGGATACGGCACATTGGCCGCAGCAGTCGGTGTAGCTACGGCGGGCTTACTGGCAATGAAGGCTCGACTGCATACATTTGCCCATCAACTCAGTGCGCAAGATATGCAGGCAGCATTAACGCTAGCAGCAATCAGCCTGATAATTCTGCCGGTTTTACCCAATACGGCAATAGGCCCACCACCATTCGATGTTATTAATCCACAGAAGATATGGTTTTTAGTAGTACTCATCTCGGCGTTTAACTTCAGTGGGTATGTCTTACACCAGATCATTGGCGCAACTCGCGGTATCGCGTTAACCGGCCTTATCGGCGGGATCGTCTCTTCAACTGCGGTCACGTTGAGTAACACGCAGCGTAGTCGGAGTGACCCTCAATTAAGTGGGGCGTATGCGTTGGCAATTCTCCTGGCCTGGAATGTTATGTTCGTGCGAGTGCTCGTTCTTGCAGGCGTTATAGCACCACACGTTCTTAGCAGACTGTGGCCGATCATCATCGCGGGTGGTGGGAGTTGCCTCCTTGGGAGTATCTGGCAGGCCAAGCAAGCGCAGCACAACGAAGTCACCTCTCTCGTCTTGAGTAACCCACTGGAGCTAGGCGCAGCTATCAGTTTCAGCTTGTTCTACACTGCTATTTTGATCGGCGCAAATCTCGCTCGCAGTCTGTTCGGAGATGCCGGCCTCTACCTTTCGAGCATCTTTGGCGGATTGCTCGACGTAGATGCAATCACCCTTTCACTTAGTGAACTGGCAAACACAGGCGATGGGATTAGCGAAGTCACTGCTGCGCGAGCAATCGGGATTGCAACTCTGACCAACACGTTAGTCAAAGGCGGAATAGTCATCGTTGGCGGATCGCCCCTCTTGCGACGAACCATCATACCGGTGCTTACCTTGATCAGTAGTACTATGTTGGCTGCACTGTTGTGGCCATGGTAATATGACAGATAAACTAGCCTTACCAGATAAACGGAACCAATCGCCATGTGCGTTTTCGATAGGCGTCATATCCAGGAAACCGGCGTTGCAGTAACTGTTCTTCGTAGCTTAGTTTGACAACTAGTACGACCAGCAAGGAAAACCACAATCCCCAGCGCCACCATATCGGCGCAGCCAGCACCCAGGCTAGGGTGGCGATTAGGAGACTGGTATACATCGGATGACGTACCAGGCGGTAGGGGCCAGTATTGACCAACTCGACGTGCGGTAGCGGATCAGGCAAGACCGAAAGACGATCCAGGCGCATAGTTATGAGCGCCCAAACTCCTAACCCAACACCGACGAGTAAAAGACCAAGCAATAACAGCGATGCAGGGATCAAGGGCCCACTCAAGACAATCGCACCCAGGCACGCAAACTGGCCACACACTAACCCGAAGGAACGTAATGGTGAACGGATTCGCATGGTATTCTCCCCTCAAGACCAGATAACAGGTAAGGGCTTACTTGTATGATTGCATCTGTTCGAGGCGTTATCCAGAGCATTGGCATCGATCATCTTATCATCGAAACAGGTGGCATAGGATTTCTCATCTATGCGCCTCGTCCAACTTTAAACACCATCGGCGAGGTTGGCAGAGAAGTTGTGCTGCATACCCTGTTGATTGTACGAGAAGATGCACTGACTCTCTACGGCTTCAGCGATCCTGCTCAACGAAATCTCTTCGAGCAGTTGATTGGGGTGAGCGGGATCGGCCCCAAGATTGCACTGAATCTTCTATCGAGCGGAACACCCGACGAGGTGCGAAATAGTATCGCCAGTGGCGACGTAGCTCGCCTGGCACGGGTGCCAGGAATTGGCAAAAAAACAGCCGAACGGATCGTTCTGGAGTTACGTGGCAAGCTAGATCTGCGCCAGGTCGCTAATGCTAGCAGTGTGAATCTGCATACTATAGATCGCGAATTGAGCGATATATTGATAAGCCTAGGCTACAGTGCAGCAGAAGCGGCAGCAGCCATTGCAGCCTTACCGGTTGATGCCCCGCCAACGTTAGAAGAGCGTTTACGTCTCGCTCTCCGTTACTTCGGTAGCGCCTGATCGCCAACTGGTTTACCGGTTGGCAGACTCAGGGTGCTACGCTCCCATTACCTATGGTACATCACCTGCGGCAGGATCAGACAGGTAGTGGCCAACCGGTGATTTCAGGGCGACCATCAACAAACCGTGCAATCTGCGCCAGAGCAATAACCGGAATCCCCTGTTCCTGGAGCAGTGCACGTCCCGGTTGAAATTGCTTTTCCACGACAAATGCTGCGGCAACGACATTGGCGCCTGCCTCGCGTACCATCTCAGACAACGCCATTGCAGTACGTCCATTTGCCAGAAAATCATCGACAATTGCCACGCGACTACCGGCAGGAATGAAGCGGGCCGTGATTGCCAGTTGCACCTCACGACCACGGGTTGGTGAAGGAATCCGCCGGTAGAGTGCCGGTGTTGGCACATCAGGATCATATTTCTTGGCGTATACAAGTGGAAGATGTGCTATCAAAGCCGTGGCTAATGCTGGCGGAATCCCACTCGCTTCAGCAGTCACGATGAGGTCGATAGAAAACGGTTCCAGGCGAGCAGTTAGTTCTGCGCCGATAGCGGCCATCAGATCTGTTTCAATCCGATGGTTGAGAAAATGATCGATTTTGAGGATGTGGTTATTTACCACAATCCCTTCACGCTCTATGCGTTGCACAAGCGGCGGAAACGGCGCACACAATGAGCGATGTGATGGTTCCATAGGATCATCCACAGCACTATAAATATTCCGTACCATGAGTATCATAAAGCAATTGTAGAAAAACCGTCATGATCGTAGTCGTGTGGAAGATGTGGACAACAAGCGATTCTCCTCATTCCAGTGGGCTATTTTGGGAGTGGACAACATGTGAACAGCTATCCACATGACGTTGGGTCACAGCGAATAACAGGTGTGCTTCCGCATATCGTCCACGAGTTATTAAGGTGATTTTCCGCACGTTATCCACAAATGGTCAAAGTTTTCCACATAATATCGCCAGTTATCCACAAGGCAGCAGACAGCAATGCGGATAATGCAGGTGTTCCCACGTCGCCGGTGCGAGGAGTGTCATCGGTCAGTCGTTAAAAGGGAGCAGCACGCCGCAAGACGCTCGGCGTGCTGCTTCCGAATCAATACTGTAGCGAAGTGAGACAAGGCGAATCTTACGCGACTCACCTACTGTATTCGCTCATACCGGTAACAAAATGACTTACGACTTCTCGCTAGGTCGATCACGGTCATCGAGATCGAGCGTATTAATGAAATTACGAAAGATCGAGAGAGAGTCTTCGTTAAGTTCTGGCTCGTTTTCAGTGCTGGTTTCTTCGGTTACTGGTTCACCTGATGGTGGTGGAGATGTCGCCGTCTCACCAGCTTGTTCTTCTTCGTCAAACAGAACACCGGCCTGCTCCAAGACGTGGTCGGCAACAAAGATCGGCGCCTGCACGCGCTCAGCGAGCGCAATAGCGTCGCTTGGCCGCGCATCCAACTCAATCGTTCGTCCAGCCTGATCGATCAGGATGCGTGCGAAGAAGGTATTATCGCGAATATCATTGATATAGATTTGACGGACAAATCCGTCAAGCTCACCGATGGCAGCCTTGAGCAGATCGTGGGTCATTGGTCGTTGTGGTTCGTGACCCTGAATAGCCATCGCAATGGCATCGGCTTCAAACTGGCCGATCCAGATTGGCAGATAGCGATTCCCTTCAGTTTCGCGGAGGACGACGACCCGGCTCTGCGTCAATAGGCTGACACGGATACTATCGACGACGACTCGTATCATTAGCCGGCCTTTCATAGAACGCCCAGCACCGGTGATACAGGAGAGATACCGGATTGGGCAACGGAAAATTCTGCTACTATATCTTAGCATGCAATGAAAGATGCCGTCAAGATTGACAAAGCACCATATTGCGTGTATCCTCTGTCCGAAAGGTGAGAGAAAAAATCATGTACGGTGTCTTTGATCGTTCTCCATGGATCGAGCAATGGTGGCGACGGCAGCGACGACTGGCGTCCGCGCAGGAGACAGTGCGCTGTCTGCGCGATGGTCGGTATCGCCGCCGGAACAGTTCTCTGATGGGTAACGTCCGACAGCGATGGTTCCACCGCCGCTTTCGTTTTTCACGACACATTGCTCATTTGCTCCTGATCGTCGGCGCTCTCTTCATTCTCTTTGTTGATCGTACTCTTCCGCTTCAATCATTCGTTGCTGCTTCGTCGTCTCCCTTACCGGTGGTAACTGCGTCAGTGGCGCCGGTTGGTCAGGCAATAGCGATTGCACCGGCAGTACGTCGCACTTCTGCACCTGTGCAGGTAGAACCGATTGCGCCTGCCCTTCAGGCGCCGGTGATGGTGACAACTGCCTTTCAGGCAACCCATATTCTGGCCGAGAATGAGACACTGGCCGAGATCGCAGCACGTTACCGGATACCATTAAGGACGCTGGTCTGGACGAATCAGCTTGATCGTGGTGATGCCTTGCGGGTTGGTCAGCCGTTACGGATTGCGCGTCTAGCAGGGGTGACGCACACGGTCGCAGCGGGTGAGACACTTATCGAGCTAGCAGAGCGCTACGGTGTAGCCCCAGAAGCCATTGCAACCTTTGCCCCGAATCGTTTGACCAATGGTCAGCTTGTTGTCGGTCGTGAGATATTCATTCCCGGTGGTCAATTGCCGTGGACGAGTGAACAGGAAGCGACCTTTGCGCAACGGAAAGCCGAGCCGGTCGGGATTGTATTGAATGACGAAACAAATGTTCGATCTGGTCCGAGTACGGATCATCCTCGACAGGCGCAGTTGTCAGCCGGCCGGCAGGTAGCGCTACGTGGTCGTTATCAAGATTGGGTGAAGATTGACATTGGGGACATTTCTGGCTGGATTCGGGTTGATTTGCTATCGGTTGATGCTGGTCAAGTACAGGCCTTGCCAGAAGTACGCGATTTTCCACCACCTCCACCGCGCTGGGTCTGGCCAGCACAGGGGGTAGTGACGTCGGGTTTTGGGCCGCGGTGGGGAGGTTTTCACAATGGGATCGATATTGCCAATGTTGCCTGGACACCAATTGTGGCTGCGAGCAGTGGTTGGGTTCGTGAAGCCGGTTGGTGTAGTGGGTACGGCTATTGTGTGAAGATCCGCCATCCTGGTGGTATTGAAACGATCTATGGACATCTTATTACTCGGCCGGTTGTGCGGGTCGGTCAGGAAGTGAGGGCTGGTCAGTTGATCGGTCATATGGGAAGCACGTATGATCGAGCCGGTGGTGGTTATTCGACCGGTGTTCACTTACACTTTACGATTCTGGTTAATGGTCGTGCGGTGAACCCTTTGCGATACCTTCCCTGATGTAGTCTTTCCCTCGCCTATGGTACAATAGCATTGAAAATAGCTGCTCGGTGCAGGTGTTTCACGTGAAACAGCAATCAACACAACCTCGCATTATGGCGATTGCCAACCAGAAAGGTGGGGTTGGCAAAACAACGACTGCCGTTAATGTCGCTGGTGAGCTTGCACGTCGTGGGCGACGGGTCCTGCTGGTAGATATCGATCCGCAGGGAAATGCCACCACCAGTCTTGGGATTGCAAAGGCTTCGTTGACCGTTACCAGCTACGATCTGCTGCTCGGTGGGGCGCCGCCAGAAACAATCCCGCAACCGAGTGGCCGGGATCGCCTTGACATCATTCCGGCCGATCAGGAACTGGCCGGTGCGTCGATTGAACTGGTTGATGTAGCGCGGCGTGAGTGGCGATTGCACGATGGGCTGGTGAATCTGTTCCCACGTTACGACTGGATCATTATCGACTGTCCACCCTCGTTGGGTTTACTCACCCTCAATGCCCTCTGTGCTGCAAACGCCGTTCTCATCCCATTGCAGTGTGAATATCTCGCACTGGAAGGGTTGGCGCAGCTTAAACAGACATTGGAACGGGTGCGCGAAAGCCTCAATCCGAACCTACGGATCATCGGCGTTGTCATGACCATGTACGATGGGCGGACTAATCTGGCCCAACAGGTGGTTGATGAGGTGCAACGCTACTTTCCTCGCCTGATCTGCCGAACCCTGATCCCGCGCAGTGTACGATTGAGCGAAGCTCCCAGTCATGGTCGTATAGCCTATGAGTATGAACCACACGGTCGCGGTGCACAAGCCTACGCCCTGTTAACCGAAGAACTAATCGGACGAGAGGAGCGAATCTTATGAGAAAACGGGGATTGGGAAGTGGTCTGGATGCACTGATTCCGCCTGCTTCGGCTGAACAGGTACCGGTGCGCGAATTGCCGGTTGCTGCTATCAGAGCTAACCGCGCCCAACCCCGCACCTCGTTCGATGAGGAAGCACTCGCTGAACTGGTGACTTCCATCCAGACCCATGGCATTCTCCAACCGTTGATCGTGAGTGAAGACCCGGAAGGGGGCTACGAGCTAATCGCCGGGGAACGGAGATTACGGGCTGCGCGCATCGCTGGCCTAAACACCGTACCGGCGATTGTAAAGCATGCAACACCGCAACAGTTTCTTGAACTGGCCCTGGTAGAAAATGTTCAACGTGCGGATCTCAATCCGATCGAAGAAGCGCAGGCCTACGAAACACTACGTCGTGAGTTTGGGCTGAGTGATGACGAAATTGCCCGCCGTGTGGGAAAGAGCCGGGTTGCAATTGTGAATAGCCGACGACTCCTTCGCCTCACACCACAGGCACGGCAGGCGCTCCTCGATGGCGTAATTAGCGCTGGTCACGGACGAGCATTGCTCCGGATCGAAGACCCTATTGACCAACAAGCCGTGTTAGCGTTGATTAAAGAGCGCGAATTGAATGTACGTGAGGTAGAACGTCTGACCGAAATTGCAGCTCATCCCGGCTTGACTGCACCTGTACGCCACGCTCTCTGCACCGGTCAGATTGATCCGACACGTGCGCTCGCCCTTCTGCAAATACCTGATCCTCATACCCAGGCTGCTGCCTGTGAGGCAGTAGTGAAACACCACCTCGATTCGTTGGCGACCGAACAAATGTGTACTGCACTCGTCGCCGGGGCCGATCTATCAACTGCCCTTGCTCGAGTGTTGTCCTCTACAGAGAAAACAGGAGCTGAATCAGCCATTTCACGCTCGGTTTCAGATCGAAAACAGAGCGGCGGGAATCGCTCCGCTGAAGATCAAATGGCGCAGCAGATGTTTGAAGAGTTGTTGCAAACACCGGTTCAGATTACACGCAGTGGTCGAACCATCAGAGTAACCATTACCCTTTATGATGAAGAACAGTTACAGGGATTGTATGATCGCTTGTCTGGAACGTATTGATTGGTGATCGCATGACAACAATTGTGGCTTTTGGAAATCCAGTATACGACGAGATCATTACGCCAGTGGTGCGTACCGATGGGCGTGTCCTCTCCGGCTGCTCAACCAACGCATGTCTTGCTCTTAGCCGGTTGGGTCGAACGACGGCTCTTGTTGGGCGGGTTGGGCCTGATTATGCAGACCGGTTTCAGTCTGATTTAGTTCGGTATGGTATTACCCCGTTTGTGACCCTCTCAGGACAAACCGGTGGGTTTAAGCTGGTTTACGACGCTAGGGGCGATCGCACTCTCGATGTCCTCGGTGTTGCCGAACCGATCCAGATCGTCCCTGATGTTGTCGAGACGGCTGCCGCAGTTATTGTTGGGCCCATTCTGCAAGAGACACCGCTAGACCTTATTCGCACGATCCGGGATCGCACCAATGCTCCAATTTTCCTTGATCCCCAAGGACTCCTACGCCGCTTTGGTGCAGATGGACGCATCGAACATTTTTTGCCGGCGGAATTCGCGGCCATTGCTCCCCTCTGCCACGTTATTAAAGCGAACGAAGTGGAAACCAAAGTGATCACCGGCATTGATCCGCGGATCGATCCGGTTATGGCCGCACGACGCTTGCGCGAGACCGGTTGTGCAATTGCGATTGTTACGATTGCCGAAGCCGGTTCTCACATTGATGATGGGAAACAATCTATCTCGGTACCGGCGTATGCGACCGAGGCGCGTGATCCGACCGGCGCCGGTGATACCTATATGGCCGGCTTCCTCCATGCATATCTGACCAATCCAGATGACCTTTTCCGTGCCGGTTGTACAGGTGCAGCTACTGCTTCGATCTGGATCGAATACACCGGTCCCGATGCACCGATTACTCTGCAAGAAGTTGAACGACGGATGAAGGTTTTGTTACAGCAGTAAGACAACGTTACGACCTTCTGTCGCTCGTATAAGAGTGTGATCACGAAAAGGATGAACGTCAATGATGCCATTGCTTGCTCGTTTTCGCCAGCTCTACGAACAGGCCTCACTTCCACTCGGTCATTTTTGCTCGCGCTTAGGAATTCATCCTAACGCTTTGACTTACCTGAGCCTGTTTTTCAGCGTCTGGGCTGGTTACCTACTGTCCCAGCGGGCATTTCTATGGGGGGTTGTTTTTATCTTACTCATGGGCTTTGCCGATGTATTAGACGGCGCTACTGCACGTGCCAGTGGTACAGCCAGTGAATACGGTACTGTGCTCGACCATGTTACTGATCGATATGCAGAAGCCTTCGTTATTGGCGGGGTGATGCTTTCTGGGGCAGTAGCACCGGTCTGGTCTCTCTTCGCCATCTTTGGGATGGTGATGGCAAGTTATGTTCGTGCCAGGGCCGAGGCCACCGGTAAACTGTCGTCTTGCAACGTTGGTTTCGCCGGCCGACAGGAGAAACTTGGCTTGCTGCTGATTGGTTTGTTGCTGATGCCGCTCCTGCCGGATTTGCCTGTTCTTGAATGGGCAGTTATTGCGGTCGGCATTGCATCTCATATTACCGCTGTACAGCGACTTTTGTACACCCGCCAGATACTGATTGGTGCGACCCGCAGTTCAAAGTTTCGTAAAGGATCGGAAATTGTTTAATCATTGACAGGAGAGGTTCCTATGGCAATCTCGGAAGCTGAAGTTCGCCATGTTGCCCGTCTCGCCCGCCTCGCCCTCTCCGATGAGGAGATCGCGGTGATGCAGGCACAGCTTTCGGCAATCCTTGACTATATCGCTATGTTGCAGGAAGTTGATGTCAGTAATGTTCCGCCAACAGCTCAAGTAACCGGTTTAACGACGGTCTGGCGACCTGATGTAGTGGGCGAAATGCTGACCCAGGAGCAGGCACTGGCTAATGCTCCCGATCAGCAGGATGGTATGTTCCGGGTACGTGCTGTATTTGATGAATAAGGGTGCAACTTTTATCGATACGTAAACGTCGTACCGATAGCGGAAATGGTTATGACAACTGCGAAAGGATACGACGATGTACGGGAACTATAACAATAACAATGGCTCGCGCCGATCGTATGTGCTGATTGGCGGTTACCCGGTTAAACCGATTTACCTCGTGATCGGAGGGGTAATCGTTTTTGGTTTGCTGGTCTACTTGCTCCTGCGATTTTTTAACATTGGTCTGACGATGCATTTCGGTGCTTTCGCTGGCCTCCTGCTTTTGATCGCCAACCTGCGTGAGCTGTTGGGCTATGGCTATACGCAGCGTGGCAGCACTGCACTGCTCAATACGTTGGTTGGTGCTGGGCTAGTCTGTGCCTGGTTGGCTCAGTTCTTCGTTCTCTTCTGGGTGCCAGCCTTGCTGGCAGTTGGAATTGCAACGCCCCTTGCTTTCAATCGGGCCGGTGTGTACGCTGCATATCTGACCACCGCCCAACGTGCGGCCGAACAGGTGCGACGGATGGTCGTGCGGCAGTAACATCTAAACAAGTGCGGCGTGGAATAGATCCACGCCGCAATCACTGCTCCGCTATGGATATATCCGGTACAACTGACGTGGGAACGGAATCGTCTCGCGGATATGCCGCGTACCGGTGATCCAGGCCACTACCCGTTCAATTCCCATTCCAAAGCCGCTATGAGGAACGGTACCATAGCGACGGAGATCGAGGTACCATTCGTAGTCTTCGATCCGTAAGCCGTGCTCGCGGATCCGTTGCTCGAGTAAGACCGGATCGTGAATCCGTTGTGAACCGCCAATGATCTCTCCGTATCCCTCAGGTGCTAACAGATCGGCGCACAACGCTACTTCAGGGCGGTTGGGATCGGGTTGCATGTAGAAGGCTTTTACCGCTGATGGGAATCGCTCGACGAACACCGGCCGATCAAACTTCGAGGCAATCAACGTTTCGTGCGGTGCACCAAAATCCTCTCCCCACGGCAACGGATCGGCGCCCTCAACTTCTCCCTGGTGAGCGGCGATTAGTTCGATAGCCTGATCGTATGTGATGCGTGGGAACGGCGGGGCCACCCGCTCGAGGAGCGTTGTATCTCGTTCGAGCGTCTGCAAATCGTCACGCCGACGTTCGAGTACACGAGCGACAATCGCACTGACAAATTGCTCCTGGAGTCGCATGTTGTCTTCGTGGTCGGCAAAGGCAACTTCTGGTTCGATCATCCAGAATTCGGTAAGGTGACGACGGGTTTTACTCTTCTCGGCCCGAAATGTTGGCCCAAAACAATATACTCGCCCAAAGGCCATCATTCCAGCTTCGACATAGAGTTGTCCAGTCTGAGCGAGATACGCTTTACCCAGATCGAAGTAGTCGGTTGCGAATAAATTCGTAGTGCCTTCAGCAGCCGTTGCAGTCAGAATCGGGGTATCGAATCGGACAAACCCATGCGCGTTAAGCCATTCCTGGGCAGCCGCTATCACCTCAGCCCGGATACGCAAGATGGCATGCTGTTTTGAGGAGCGTACCCATAGGTGGCGATGGGCCATCAGAAATTCAACACCATGCTCTTTTGGCGTAATCGGATACTCATGGCTCGGGCCGATGAGTTCGATCTCCTCGACATCGAGTTCGTAACCGCCCGGCGCCCGCTCGTCAGCGCGCACGTTGCCCGTGATGCGACAAGAACTCTCTTGGGTAAGGGCCTGTGCTGTTGCAAAGGTTGCTTCGCTGACGTTCTTCTTGAACGTTACACACTGAATGATCCCACTTCCATCACGTAAGAGGATGAAAATGAGTTTCCCTTTTTCTGTTTTGTGATATACCCAGCCGGCCAGTGTAACACGCTGACCAACATGATGGGCAATGGTCGCAACAGTTGCAGTCGGCAACAGCGACATAAACGCTCCTTATTGCTATACACTTCTCTTTCTCAGGCGTCAGTATGCCACGACTTGATATGGCTGGCAAATGCTCTGACTGGCTTCGCCAATTGATAATGGGTCATTCCTTGCGGTTAATGGTCTTCCATGATAGACTTTTCGCTGAATAAAAATGTTGAACTACCGCTAGTTAGTCCTGTTCACAAACATGCGCCGCGGCACGTAGTTAGGTAAATTTCTGTTTGCTCGTATCAATGTACGGGCTAGAGACTTGTACTCTGTGGCAATCGGGAGCGTGTTGTAGACACCCTCCATCGCATACAATTCACCGGACGCTATGCCGGCATTGGCGTCGGTTGCCACCAGACAGAAGGAACCGTCGATGAAAACTGTCGTTCAGCAATGGTATGCTCACCCCGCTGTGCGGGCTGCTCTGGCCGACCTTGCCGACTATCGACCAACCCTGGCTACGGCTATTGAAATTCAACAAGTACCGGCACCGACCTTTGCTGAACGGCCACGATCAGTATTAGTCAGTCAGCGAATGCAAGCACTCGGTCTGCACGACGTCGAGATCGACGAATTAGGGAATGTCTACGGTCGGCGTCCTGGTATTGTTGAACGTCCGGCGCTATTGATTTCAGCCCACCTCGATACGGTTTTTCCGGCTGATACGGACCTTTCAATTCGTTATGAGGGCGAGCGCGTGTACGGCCCAGGTATTGGCGACAATAGTGTTGGTGTTGCTGGTCTTTTGCGTCTGGCTGAAATATATCAACGGTGTGATCTGCCGATGCAGGGCGACATCTGGTTCGTTGCTAACGTGGGTGAAGAGGGTTTAGGCGATCTACGCGGGATGCGGGCAGTTGTTGAGCGTTTACGGACACGTATCGGCGGTGTTATCGTTATTGAAGGGTGTGATTTTGGTTCCCTCCACCATCAAGCAATCGGTGTGCGTCGATTCCGGATCGAAGCGAGAGGCCCTGGTGGTCACTCGTGGGGGAACTTTGGTACACCGAGCGCCATTCATGTTCTGGTACGCCTTGCTGCTCGTTTGACCGAACTTCAAGTCCCGGTGTCACCCCGCACAACCTTCAATATTGGTATGATTAGTGGTGGTACATCGGTGAACACCATTGCCCACTATGCCAGCATGCTCCTTGACTTGCGATCAGTTTCATCAGCGGTGTTGAGCGATCTGGTAAGCGAAGTGTACCGACTGGTCGAAGAAGCGACTCTTGATCAACCAGAAGTACATTTGCAGATTGTCAAGGTAGGAGATCGTCCATCAGGAGCTATTCCACGTGAGCATCCACTCGTGCAGGCGGCGGTTGCGGCCTATCAGATGGTTGGTGCGCAGATTTCTTTTCAGCAAAGCAGTACTGATGCCAATATTCCACTGAGTTTGGGTATTCCGGCGATATGTGTTGGCCTGACCGACGGTGGCAATGCGCATCGTACTGATGAGTATATCTTGCCCACAAACCTCGGTCGCGGGATGCAGGCACTACTCTTACTCTCGCTGGCTGCCAATACCCTTGATATGCCGTGAAATGAGTTCGGATGCGGTCGATGATCGGAGAAAGTTAAACACGGTTGCACACGGCCAGGTTGGTGCCGAGATATGGTGAGCGCAAACAACGCCAACGAGTTGACTAGGGCGAGAAGGGCGGTTACTGAACCGCCCTTCAATGCCGTATGTCTGTAGTTGCGCTTTTGGGCGCTGTTGTCTTTCATCCTACATCTGGTATGCTATCTGTGAACGTCGGGGAACGAATGAGACGCCGGATATAGTCTACGATGCGCTACAATACAATTATGCGGCAGTTATTGGTCTTTTTGCTGGTAGTACTAACCCTTTCACCGCTATCGGCGTCAGCGAACACGATAGCCGGAATCCCGATCCTCTTCCGCGAAACCGGGCATACGTTGGCGTATGCGTTTCGTGAATTTTATGACCGGCAAGGTGGCTTACCGATTTTCGGCTATCCATTGACAGAGGTATTCATCGAGGATGGCCGTCCGGTTCAGTACTTCGAGCGTGCTCGTTTTGAATGGCACGCGGAGTTGGCGTTAGTGCAGGTCGGTCATCTTGGCCGATGGGCTGCCGCTGCATGGGCCGACCATCCGGCGTTTGCACCGCTCGCTGCTCCTCCCACCAATGCTGACTTTTTTCCCGAAACCGGTCATAGTTTGAGCGGCCCCTTCCGAACATTCTGGTGGGCGAATGGTGGTCTGCCAACCTTCGGTTTTCCACTCTCTGAACCGTTTGAATTTACTGACGAAAACGGCCAGCAGCGTCTGGTTCAATTCTTTGAACGTGCCCGTTTTGAATGGCATCCACAAAATCCGCCGCGCTATCAGGTCTTACTCGGGCATCTAGGTCGTGACTGGCTGGCTGCTCATCCGGTGCCCGAGTGGGCACTGCAAACGGTGAGCACACCGGATGCTGCGTGGGCAGCAATCCGCCCGACGCGGGTGCGGGTTCCTCGGATCGGAGTTGATACCGGAGTCATCAGTGCCGGATTCTCATTCGGCACCTGGGATGTCCCACGTTATACGGCTGTTCACTACTGGCCTATCAGTGGCTATCCCGGTACTGCCGGCAATATTGTCATTGCCGGTCATGTTGGGTACCGTGGTATTATTTTCAATCAGTTACCGGCAATTGCCGTTGGTGATGAGGTGCTGGTAACGGTTAATGGTGTTGATCGGCGCTATGAGGTTCGCGAAGTCCTCACTGTTCTCCCTGATGAAACCTGGGTGTTGGCGCCAACCAGTCGAGAGACGCTGACCTTGATAACGTGTGTTCCTATCGGAATCTACTCTCATCGCCTGATTGTGCGTGCAGCGCCGGTTGCCGGTTCGTGAGAAAGGGGAAGCTATGGAAGAACGTCGTCGTGGTTCGGGCTGGCTGGGCTGGCTCGTGTTTATCCTTTTTATCATTGCCCCTTCTATTCTACCACCGCTGGCTCGTTGGTTGAGTCAGCAGATCGGAAGACCTATTAGTACAGCAGAACTACTCATTGCTATTATCGTACTTATAATGGTCATCTCTATTGGCAGTAGCCTATTTGGGGCGCTCCGTCGTGCCAGTGAGTCTCGTGACTCACTGTCGGTGCCCAAGCCAGATGACCTCTCGCGTATACCGACGTTGACGCCAGAAGACGTCTTTCGGGTACCGCCGCCGCCACCTGAGCCACCCCGCGTACCTCTGTCGAAGACGCAACTACCTGGCGCTCCGCGCTTCGAGCCGATCATCGATCCACGTATACTACTCATTGGTATTTTAGGGTTGATACTGATGTTGTTTACCTTTGGTGTACTCTTTTTACTGTTCAATCCGTAAAGACGACGCCTTTCAGGCATAGTGTTTGTCTCTGATCTTGGATTGATATTCGTTTCTACGTTCAAGAAGTGCCGCAGATGCGCTTATTCATCGTGCCATTCCATTGTTTTGCTACGAGCGGAATAGGTTATGGGAATGACGAAATTCCTAGGCTGATATAGCTGCTATACGCTGCACGTGGCTGTGCGATACGTTTGTCATACATTTCAGGCTGAAACCCATGCATCTCTACGATCCGTTTGCTCGCTACTACGATGCCGACTTTCGACATTTTCACGATGATATACCCTTCTACCGTGAATGGGCGCGCCGTACCGGCGATCCAATCCTGGAATTGATGTGTGGTACCGGTCGCGTCTTGCTCCCCTTGGCCAGCGCCGGTCATCATCTAACCGGTGTGGATATCTCGCCAGCAATGCTGGCACTGGCTCGTGAACGGTTGGTTGCTGAGGATGTCATCGAACGGGTAACGCTGATTGAAGCTGATGTGCGCAGCGTTTCTTTACCCGAAAATCATTTTTCACTGGCGTTTGTGGCTGTCAATTCGTTTATGCACTTAACAACTGTCGAAGATCAACTGGCTACTCTAGCGGTTGTGCGGCGGGCGTTGACACGGCGGGGAACCTTGATTATCGACCTCTTCAATCCCGATCCGCTGGTGATTACCCGCGAAGATGGTCGCATGCAGCTTGAGCGTAGCTACGAACTCGATGGTCGCTATGTACAAAAGTTTGTGATGATCGAGAGTGACCCTGCCGAGCAAATCAGCCACGTTACGTTTATCTATGACGAAACAGCCGCCGACGGTTCACTTACTCGACGAACTATGCAATTTACAATGCGTTGGCTCTACCGCTTCGAGTTAGAGCATCTGCTGGCGCGGGCCGGGTTTACCCTACGCGCCGTTTATGGGAATTACGATCTCGAACCGTATACGTCTGCCAGTCCGCGCTTGATCGTAGTGGCCTCACCAAGACGCTGAGTTACAAACGAGGAGCATGTATGTTGTCGATTCAGGAAATTATGGCCCTCATTCCTCATCGTTACCCATTTCTGCTCGTAGATCGGATTGTTGAGTTAGAGCCTGGCGTGCGTGCTGTAGGCGAAAAACTAGTCTCAGCCAACGAGCCGTATTTTCAGGGGCATTTTCCCGGTAATCCAATCATGCCCGGTGTGTTGATGCTTGAAGCACTGGCACAAACTGGTGCGGTTGCTGCTTTGAGCCTCCCCGAACATGCCGGTAAGCTGGTCCTTTTTGCCGGGATTGATGGCGTGCGTTTTAAGCGAGTGGTACGCCCCGGAGATACGCTGCGACTCGAAGTACAACTCGAAAAGATGCGACGAGGAATTGGTAAAGGTCAGGCGCGTGCTACTGTCGCTGATCAATTGGCCTGTGAAGCAGAATTGCTCTTTGCCCTCACCGATCCGGGTCGTTAGTGTCTGTCAGCGTGTGTCTGATACCAATCCTCTGTGCAATCGTGTATCATCCTGCCAGCGTGATATGTTCTATCACTTCTGTGTCACCTGGGTGCGCGGGCCTCTGGCCCGCCAGTACGGTGGACGACCGGAACCTTGCGGGGAGCGCATTAGTGCCCCATCATTCTTAGTTCCGCCCACAAGCACCCCCCGCAAGCGGGGGGCAGGGGGGTAGCGAGCAGAACGGGTCATCATTCGTCTACGCAGTGGAAAATGTAGGCTAGATGCCCGCGCACCAGAATACACGGTTTTTGCGAACAGGATTGGTCTGAGAGAGGGAGAGCGGAAGATGTCGGTTCTCAACCGGTTACAGTGCGTGTGGAAACGCGCAACTTCCTATTCCGACGGTGGTCTGCGGTCACGCTCTGTCAGCTCGCCGATCAACGGCTCGTCGCCGCGAGCTTCTCCCTTCCGCTCCTCGTTTGAGAGAGGAAGGGGGACGGAAGGGGATGGTGAGGGGAGCCAGCCGCGCATCTAGGTGACTGCGTAGGTCGAGAGTCATCGGTAACGGGTGCGTGATGTTCGTCGGTGTCGCTCCGTCTTTTGAACCGTTCGCTCATCACATATAACCCGAAACCGAGAACTCCGCAAAATCCTACATCGAGGCTAGCGCAGACCGCTAGCCTCGGTTTCAGGCTCCCAGGCGCAAGGCGCAGTTCAGCGGCGTTTTGAGAGTCTGGATGATGATTTCTCACTTATAGCTCTCTGTTCGTTCACCAGGGAGGAGCCTTCTTCATACCAAAAGATGAAAACTCTGAACATCCCTGAGATAAGAACCGCTTGAACAACTTTCACTCTACCAAACCGCTCTCCTGGAGCTGCGCTTCAAATGCAATATCTGGCGGCAAATCCGGTTGTTGCGCTGCCGCAGTAGCCAACTCGTGGCAACGTTCGTTATCCGGAACGCCACTGTGACCAGAAACCCACACAAATTCTACCTGGTGACGTTCACAGAGCATCAGCAGTTCGGCCCAGAGATCGGCATTTTTTGCCGGCTCGGTTTTGCTGCGCATCCAGTTGTTGATCTGCCAGCGCTTCGCCCAGCCGTTACGGATGGCGTCGACAACATACTTTGAGTCGCTGTAAAGCTTCACCTGCATCGAACGTTTCAATGACCGAAGGCCAACAATGCAGGCCATAAGCTCCATACGGTTGTTGGTGGTCAGGCGAAACCCACCAGAAAGCTCTTTGTAATGGTGGTTGTAGCGTAACACAACCCCGTATCCCCCAGGACCTGGATTCCCAAGCGCACTACCGTCAGTGTATATAACGACGATGTCGGCTGGTATCTGTGGATGTTCAGCAGAGTCTACCGCGTTCGACATTGTAAGGAGCTGTTGCGCCAGCGCCTGATTTGCCGGCGTGAGTGAACGAATCCATTCATGAGCAGCTTCAAGCGTAGCAAAGCCTTTGTAAAGTGCGTTGGGGAAGCCCTGAACCTGGACCGCTGCTCCTTCTGCTCCGTGCCATTGTTGGTAGAGACCAGGCTTGTGCCCACGCACGACGAGGTAGTATGTCTTTTTTGGCGCCATTGTTGATGCCGTGTCTATACTGTGTTGACCTGACGATACTATACCATCTTTGCGTCTATTACAAAAACACACTACGGAGCACTCTGAGCGAGATGATTCCAGCTAGAACTCTCCGTGATCTCTGTGCACTCTGTGGTAGGATAACCTTTTTTGCCCTTGACTTTGGCGAAAATCTCAGGTATAGTGCCTATGTCAGTATCTGCATATTGAACAGCCGATCAGGCATGAAGGAGGTGATGCCCATGGGTAGTAGTAAGCACACGGGCGTCACCGCTGGTGAAGATCGCTAGACTTTACCGAACCGGTGACCCCTTCCTCCGCGAGAGACATTGCTATGCAATGTCTCTTTTTTTGCCTGTAGGGGCGGGTTCCCAATTCGCCCTGGATGGCAGGCGTAGCAGCGTTGGGGAACAGCAGCGCTATGCTCCTACTCCCCGTCACCGCACGGTGCGAAAGAACGTAACCATATCGAGCATGCCGTAAAGACTGGCACTCTTGAAAGTAATACTTGTACCGGCCGTATGTTGTAACGCGACATCTTCCCACCGTGGAAGTTCGTTCTGTGCTGCGTCAGCCAGCGCTGCATTCGCAAAATAGCCCAGGGTAATGTGAGGCAGGTACGGTTCGTATGCCGCAATACCAAACCGATTACGAAACGTTGTATTCCAGGTACTCCGTAATTGGTTCAAAGTCATAAACGTGTCTGTGGTTTCAGGGGTTGGCGTTAACAGAGCTACCAGTGCTGCCTGATGCACAATTACCAACCTTTGAACGGTAAAGCTGATCGTCCACCCTTTCCGCCGGATAAGCGGTGAACCGGCAATTGTTCCACTGATTAGGTTTCCATGGCTGAGTGCACCAGGAATGTCGATCAAGAGATCGTCCATCCGTTGCCGCATGTGCGGTAACGCCTGCCCAACATTCCCATCGTTTGGCCCATCCCATAGAGTGACATGGTATGTCGAGGGGGGAAGAGCACAAAAGAGATACTTCTGTAACAGGAGATCGGGATTAAGATAGCACATCGTGGCGCGCAGACCACGGTAAAGCGTATATTCGGGAATTGCATCAAGCGCGCAATCGAGCCGTAACCATGGGCCGTCACGGCGTAAACCAATGTTGTCGAAAAGAATGGTTAAACCGCGATATGAGGCCCAGCGTGGTGCAAAACCGGCAATTTTGGGATTGGTGATGGCCAACATGACGACCAAACGGTTTAATGATTCTTTGATGCCAATCAACGTTAGGTTATCGGGTACAAGGATTCGTATATGTAAGTTCCTTAGTTCTTCTCTCATAAAGTAATGGAATAGTAAGTAGGTGATAATAACACTTTTGAACGTTCCCATCGATTAGTTGTACAGCAGGGATCTTTAAATCTCAGTGTGATCTTAATATTGCTATAATCCGTAAAATGCTTTTTGTGTGAAGAGCATAGTTGTAGAAGTCATCATTACAACCGTTACGATAGAAGCGGGTTCTAAACCCACCTTGCTGTTGTGTAAATATTTCATCTTTTCGGCTAAAATTGGTGTATATATTGCAGCATTTCACACTCGCTTTGCTACCGAATATCCCGAAGACGGTCTTTTGCAAAGTGTGAATTCACCAACAGAGCGTGGAATTAAGGCGAGGGCGAACAGCATAGGTTGCAATCGATCGCCCTCACCACTGACAGTGCTCTGCATTCAGGCACTGATTTTACAAATACCAGTGCCTGCCCTTTTAACCCTCGACCGCCTTCAGGTCCTCAAGGATCGGCTGTGCCGCCTTCGTCAGTTCAGCATTGACGTCGGCAAACACCGAGCTTGGTGTTTCACCATTGACGATAATCCGCTCTAGGCCCTTGCCAATGATCTGGTCGCCGTTACGTACAAACACACGGGCCGCGTCCTGAGCACGGGTCTTCGGTAACTGATCGACGGCGGTCTTGAAATTCGGATTCTGCTTGAAGAACTCGATCATTTCTGGGGCTTGCTTGGTGCTGATCCGCACTGGCATATAGCCGGTACTGCGCGCCCAGACTCCTGCACTGGTCGGATTGGTAGCAAAGGCGATGTACTTCATCGCTGCCAGTTGCTTCTCGGCGGGCGCCCGACTGACAATCGCCAGGCCAGCGCCGCCGGTCGGACAACCGAAGTTGGTCTCACGGGGGAGGAAACCAACGCCAACCGGGAAGGTTGCATTCGCCTGAATACCGGCCAGTGCACCGGTTGATGCCATCATCGAGGCAATCGCGCCACCAATGAAATCCTGATTCAGGTTTGGCGACAAGATGGCCCACTTCTCTTTCACGACCGTATCCTGGTAGAACTGGGCTGCACGGAGCGTGTTAGGATCGGTCATTGTCATGGTAAAGTCGGGGAGAGAGTATTGACCGCCGAACTGCCAGACCACACCCTGAAAGAGCCATGCGATGTAGCTGGCGCCGTTGGGATGACCGAATGCTGCCCGACTACCGTCGCTCTTTACCAGCTTTGGCGCCCACTCAGAAAACTCGGCCCAGGTTTCCGGTGCACGGTCAGGCAAACCGGTTTCGGCCCAAATGTTTTTGTTGTAGTAGAAGAGTG
>JAGHYT010000125.1:0-10605 GCA_017743535.1 Chloroflexus sp. | reverse complement strand
ACGTGGTGGAAAATACCCGTATCGGGCAAGCCACCGACTATGATCGCCTGATCCTCGAGGTCTGGACAAACGGAACCGTGCGACCGCAAGATGCCCTCGATTACGCAGCCCGGGTTCTGGTACATTACAATACCACTATCGCGAATTTTAATCGCCTGGCTGCTGAACCGGCAACGCAACCGGAGACCAATGGGCTGGAGATTCCAGCACATATCTACGATCTATCAATTGAGACCCTTGATCTCTCAACCCGCACATACAACTGCTTGAAACGGGCGGAGATTACCAAGATCGGTCAAGTGTTGCAGATGGACGAGAAGGCGTTGTTGTCGGTACGGAATCTCGGCCAGAAATCGATGGAAGAGATTCGTGATAAATTGATTGAACGGGGTTATATTCCGCGCATAGTTCCCAAAAACGGAGCAGCGCGTTCATAAGGATACGACCATGCGACATCGACATGCCGGAAAATTATTGGGGCGGTCGTATGAGCACCGTAAGGCGCTCTACCGCAATTTAATGATCGCTCTGATTGAACACAAGAAAATTAAAACGACGCTGGCTAAAGCGCGTGCCGTTCAACCTGAGGTGGAAGCTCTGATTTCCATTGCGCGCGAGGATACACCACATGCGCGACGGATGGCGCTCTCGAAGCTGGCTAGCAAAGATGCAATGCGGAAGTTGTTTGCCTTTGCCCCAACGACCTACGGCGGACGTAACGGTGGCTACACGCGCATTACCAAGCTGGGGCCGCGACGGGGTGATGGGGCCGAGATGGCCTTAATCGAGTTGATCTGATGCGCACGATTGCGCTGCTGTTGGCCTACGATGGCACCGACTTTGCCGGGTCGCAGTGGCAGACCGATATTCGTACTGTCCAGGGTGCTCTGGAATCGGCGTGGGAAGCCCTGACCCAGGAACGGCGTCGGATTGTGCTGGCCGGCCGAACCGACGCCGGGGTTCATGCTAGTGGTCAGGTTGCCCATGTGCAAACGGCCACTCGCCATGATCTACAAACGATCTGGCGTGGCTTGAATGCTCATCTGCCGGTTGATTTGACAGTTCAGAATGTCGGTGACGCAACAGAAGATTTTCACGCTCGCTTTAGTGCGATCCAGCGTGAATATCGCTATCTTATCGATTGTGCGCCGGCGCCATTGCCACAACTTCGCCATCAAGCCCTGCATGTAGCAGGAACCCTTGATGTACCGGCAATGACCGCAGCGCTTAAGTTGCTGGAGGGAACGCACGACTTCGCTGCCTTTACAACGGCAGCACCAGCACAACGTTCGACCGTTCGTACAATGTATTGGACCCGCATCGGTGAGTATGAATGGTTCGAGCGACGTTTACTGGCTATCGAAGTTGCAGCTAACGCTTTTCTCCAGCATATGGTACGGATGATCGTCGGTACACTCTTATTGGTTGGTCGTAACCGAATGACAGTCGATCAGTTCGGTGAAGTGCTCATGAGTCGTGACCGGCGGCTGGCCGGTCCAACTGCACCGGCTCATGGCTTGACCTTAACGGCTGTACGCTATCCACCCGGCCTCATCCGCTGGGTAGAGACATCGAAACGGCAAAATGGCTCGACGAAGATTACACAATCTTCGTCCTACGTACACGAGGAATAGGTGCTGTGAAGACCTATCATCAAAAACCATCAGAAGTGCAGCGCGACTGGTATGTCATCGATGCGAGTGGTAAGGTGCTCGGTCGATTGGCAACGCAGATTAGTACTCTGCTGCGCGGGAAACACAAACCAACGTTCACACCATCAGTTGATGGTGGAGATTTTGTGATCGTGGTGAATGCCGAGAAAATTGTCTTGACCGGACGGAAACCCGATCAGAAAATCTACTATCGCCATACCGGTTATCCGGGTGGTCTCAAAGCGACACCTTACAAGATGATGCTGGCAAAGCATCCCGATCGAATTTTACGCCTGGCGGTGAAGCGGATGTTACCCAAAAACCGCATGGGTCGCCGATTGTTGAGCAAGCTGCGCATTTACGCTGGGCCAAACCACCCGCACGCGGCGCAGCAACCAAAACCCTATATTCCGCGCTAATACAGTGTGGGCAGCAAGCGGGAGATATTGCGGTCCGTGTGCAGACAGTGAAGAGTACCTCGGTGGTGCCAAGGTGGTGAGGAGAAGGAATGGAAGCCAAGCGCTATTATCAAGGCACTGGCCGTCGCAAAACTGCGGTGGCGCGGGTTCGCCTCTTCCCCGGAAATGGGGAGTTTATCGTCAATGGGAAGAAGCCGGAGGATTACTTCGGCCGTCGTGATCTATACCAGTATAACCTCCGTTTACCGCTGGTATTGACAAACCATCTCAATACGTTTAATGTGTTGGTAAAGGTTAAGGGTGGGGGGATTTCCAGTCAGGTTGGCGCTGTTCGCCACGGTATTGCCCGTGCTCTATTAGACTACGACAGCACGCTGCGTCCAACGCTCAAGCAGGCTGGTCTGCTCACCCGTGATCCACGTGCCAAAGAGCGCAAGAAGGTCGGTCTCAAGCGAGCACGCAAGGCGCCACAGTATACAAAGCGCTAAACCGATTGCGATACGGCAATGGTGCAGTGTGGCAGACGGTCGCATGACAGACCGTCTGCCGCGCATTATTACGATTGCGATAGAAGCATGCGAGTTATTACCGGAAAAGCTAAGGGCCACCGACTAAAAGCACCGAAGGGCCTTGGTACTCGCCCCATGCTTGATCGGGTGAAAGAAGCACTCTTTTCGGTGCTCGAAGGGTACGGTCCAATTCGCGGTGCGGTCCTTGATCTCTACGCTGGTACCGGATCACTCGGTATTGAGTGTCTGTCGCGCGGCGCTGATAGCGCTGATTTCGTTGAGCGAAATGCGCATGTCTGTTCCATCATTGCTGAAAACTTGCGCCATACCCACTTTGAACAGCAGGCCCATATCTATCACATGCCGGTAGATCGATTTTTGCATCGTCAACGTGGTATTGGACGCTATGATATAATCATCATGGATCCACCTTACGCTGACCCGAACATCGAGATAACGATGCAACTCGTGGCAAAGAGTGGTGTGGGGAAGGAAGGTAGTCTCCTGATTGTTGGTCATTCACCACGAGTAGAACTGGCCGATGATTATCCAGGGCTGCACCGAATCAAGTTTCGGCGTCTAGGCGACTCGTGCTTCTCGATTTATGAACTGACAGCGGTCATGATGCCAGAGTCCGATCAGTAAGCTATGCGCATCGCAATCTACCCCGGCAGTTTCGATCCGGTTACATACGCTCATCTCGACATTGCCCGCCGTGCAACACGGATCTTTGACCGTGTCATTATGGCAGTGTTTGATCGTCCGCAGAAGAAGCTGCTCTTTTCGACAGCCGAACGACTCCATCTATTGCGCGTTGCAACGGCCGATCTCGAACGGGTGGAGGCGATGAGCTATGAAACGCTAACGGTCGATTTTGCCCGGCAGGTAGGTGCGTGTGCAATTGTACGCGGCCTCCGCGCTGCAAGTGACTTCGAGGCTGAATTTCAAATGGCTCAGGTGAATCAGACTATTGATCCAGGCATCGAAGTCGTTGTGCTAATGGCAGGTCGGCAATTTGCCCATATCAGTTCAACGGCAGTACGCGAAATGGCCAGTCTGGGACGCGACCCGGTGGAATTCGCACCGCCAGTCGTTGTTGCGGCCTTGCGCGACAAGTTCGCACAGAGGGGGTGATCATCATCGAGCTAGATGATTTGATTGATGAACTGGAAGAGGTGATTGCTGCTGGCTTCCGGCTGCCCCTCAGCGGTGGACGAACCTTAGTCGATGAAGGTCGTATCCTCGAGATCATCGATCAGATGCGCACGGTTATTCCTGAAGAGATCCGACGGGCCCGACGGATCATTGCTGAACAGGAGCAGTTGCTGGCTACTGCCCAGGCCCGTGTGCAAGAGGTCTTGAGTGAACGCGGGTTGCTGGCTGCCGTCGAAGCTGAACGAGAGCGCCTGTTGCAACAGGCCGAGCATGAAGCTGCTGAAATCCGCGCTGGCGCTGATGCGTATGCCCGGCAGGTGCTTGAAGAACTCGATGAACGGCTGAGTAAACTGCTGAGTAGTGTGCGTAATGGCTTACACGCGCTGGAAGAACGCCAATCGGGTGCTTGACAATATTCCGCTCTCTCGCCTATAATTTGGCGCTTGTGGCGGAACAACGGCGCGCCACAGGTGATTGCTATGACTGCATTACGATTCAATCTCGCGCAATTGTTGCGTGAAGAGATAGGAGCACGACGCGACATTTCTTTCAGCGAAGCGGCTTTACCGCTCGATGAGGAGTTGACGCTGCGGAACATTTCTGGTCGTGTCCGTCTGACCCGTACTGCGGCTGGTGTCTATGCTCAGGTGACAGTTCATGGTGTCGTGACATTGACCTGTGTCCGTTCACTCGAATTGTTTGATTATGATCTTGACCTCGATTTCAGCGATCAGTTTTATGCGGTCGTTGATGTCGTCAATGGTCACCGATTACCGCAACCTGTTGAGGATGATCCATTCATGCTCGACGAGTTGCATCATATTGATATTGGGGAAGCGATCCGTAGCTATGCGCTGATCAATCTGCCGATGAATCCGATCGCACCAGCATACCGTGATCAACCGGTCAATTATACGGTTGCATCGGAGGGGATTGAAGATGACGATACGCTGGTTGATGATCGCTTCGCCGCTTTACGTGAATGGGCTGAACGACAACGTAACCAAAATTAAGGAGTAACAATCATGGGAGCAGTACCAAAACGAAAAGTATCGCGTCATCGACGCGGTAATCGGCGGCGACATTTGGTCCTCACCCCACCGGTGCTGGTGTCTTGCCCACGCTGCGGCGAACTGATGCGGGCGCATCGCGTATGCCTCTCTTGTGGGTATTATAAGGGCCGGCAGGTACTCGACATTACTGCTGAATAGCTCTATTCCTGGTACCGAATTTCCTGTTGGGAAATGCGTATCGAGAAGGCTGCCTGCCGTAGTTTTCGGGCTGGCAGCCTTTGATTATGATAGAAAGGGTATAAGGGTGAGCAGGGAACGTTATGCAGCAGTGGTCGGCTGGGGGATGGCTGTTCCGCAACGTCTGATTACCAACGATGAACTGGCACAACGGATAGATACATCCGATGAGTGGATCCGTACTCGTACCGGTATCCGCGAACGGCGAGTGGCCGGGCCTGGTGAGAGTACTTCCACGCTGGCAACTGCTGCTGGCCGTGAAGCACTGGTGATGGCCGGTATTGAACCCTCTACGATCGATACGGTCATCGTGGCAACCTGTACTCCTGATCGGCCATTTCCTGCTACTGCCTGTACAGTACAGGCTAACTTGCAAATTCCGCGTGCAGCAGCGTTTGATCTAGCAGCGGCATGTAGTGGCTTTGTCTATGGGCTTACGGTCGCAACCAGTTTAATCAAGAGCGGTGTGAGTCGTCGTTTATTGCTGATCGGTGCCGACATTTTTACGCACTATATCAACTGGAATGACCGCAATACCTGTGTCTTATTTGGTGACGGCGCTGGCGCGGTCGTGTTGGAAGCCACTGATGAACCACTCGGTCTCTTGACGTCCCATCTGAGTGCCGATGGGAATCTGGAAGACCTGATGGCCGTTGATGCCGGTGGTACCCGCATGCCGCTTACTGCTGAGTTGCTGGCTGAAGGTCGCCAGTATGTGTATATGAATGGACGGGAAATTTTTAAACACGCAGTGCGCGAGATGAGCGACTCGACGTTACAAGTACTTCAAGCGGCCGGGTTGACCGTTGACGATATTGCCTTGGTGATCCCTCATCAAGCTAATGTGCGAATTATTGACGCGGTCGCTCGTCGGCTCGAAATTCCACCAGAGCGTGTGATGATCAATCTTGACCGGTACGGCAATACGTCGGCAGCCTCAATCCCAATTGCCCTCTACGAAGCTGCCTGTCAGGAACGGATAAAAGCGGGTGATTATGTGTTGTTGATGGCATTCGGTGGTGGTCTTACGTGGGGGGCGGGTCTGGTACGTTGGGGAAAACCAGCACGCTCAGCGCGTTGAAGGAGGCAAGGCGTCAGAGCTTGAGATAAGCCTACGACATACCGCTAGTACTGGCACTGATAAGCCGCTAATCTGGATCGAGTCTGAATACAGGCCGACACGATGGGGAGGGGAAGGCAATGGTCGTGTCAGCAAAGAAAGAAGAGGCAACAGGTCATGAGCATTGCATGGGTATTTCCGGGACAGGGATCGCAAGTTGTAGGTATGGGTCGTGATTTGATCTCGGTATCGCCCGCAGCACGTCGGATCTTTGCAACAGCCGATGAGATACTCGATTACCCGTTGAGTGAGTTGTGTTTTAGTGGACCGGAAGCTGACCTCACTGCCACCGAAAACGCCCAACCGGCCCTACTGACAACCAGTATGGCCTTGCTGGCGGCGATGCAGGAATTGCTGGGAGACCGACTTGAACAACCGATCGTTGTTGCCGGGCACAGTCTGGGTGAATTTTCAGCGCTGGTAGCGGGTGGTGCACTCGATTTTACTACTGCCCTGCGTCTGGTGCGCCGGCGTGGTGAGTTGATGGCAGCAGCTCATGAAGGAAGTATGGCTGCAATTATCGGGTTGGGCGCCGATATGCTCGAGCAGATCTGTCAGGAGGTAAGTGCTGCGCTCCAAAATGAACATGCTCACGGCACAGTAGTGATTGCCAACTACAATGCGCCTGACCAACTGGTGATTAGTGGGAGTGTGGTAGCCGTAGAGCACGCCAGCATGCTGGCTAAAAGTCGTGGGGCAAAGCGGGTCATCCCCCTCAAGGTCAGCGCAGCCTTCCACTCTCCCTTAATGATTGAGGCTGCGGAAGGGATGGCCCAGGCGCTTACCAATGCAACCGTCTATGATCTTACCATCCCCCTCATTGCCAATGTGACAGCCGAGCCGCTCTACCACGCCGATGATGTTCGACGGGAAATCGTCGCCCAGGTCGTAGCTCCGGTACGCTGGATCGCATCGATCCAACGGATGGTTGCGCTCGGGGTAGAGACCTTTATTGAAATCGGGCCGGGGAAGGTATTAACCGGTCTGATCCGGCGTATTGTTCCTGGCGCGCGCTTGATCAATGTCGGAACATTTGCAGATATACAGTCGCTCACTGCAATGCAACTGGTATAGAGCCTCGTATGGAATTGCGCGGTCAAGTCGCTATCATTACCGGTGGGGCGCGTGGGATTGGGCGCGCCACGACGATTGAGCTTGCTAATGCCGGTGCCCGCGTACTCATCAACTATCAGCGGAGTGCCGGTGCTGCCGAGGCGTTAGCAGCCGAGATTGTTGCAGCAGGCGGTGATGCTTTTGCGTATCAGGCAGACGTAGCTGACGAACAGGCAGTAACCGGTATGGTGCAGGCAGTACTTGATCGCTGGGGAAAGATTGATATTTTGGTCAATAATGCCGGCATTACTGCTGATGCACCGCTAGCCCGGCTTCGGCCAGAACAGTGGCAGCACGTGATTGAAACTGACCTGACCTCGGTGTTTTTGTGTTGTCGTGCAGTGATCCCGACGATGCAACGTGCTGGCTACGGACGCATTGTATCAGTAAGTTCACTGGCAGCGCTGGCAGGAAATGTTGGCCAGACCAACTATGCTGCTGCTAAAGCAGGGATCATTGGTTTGAGCCGTTCTCTGGCCCGCGAAGTGGCGCGTGATGGGATCACGGTTAACGTTGTTGCGCCTGGCTACGTCGAGACGGACATGGTTGAGACCGTGCCCGAGGCGCTGCGAGCGTGGGCATTACAGGCTATCGCTATCGGTCGATTTGGTCGTCCAGAAGAGGTTGCCGCTGCGATCCGCTTTCTCGTTTCACCTCGGGCTTCGTACATCACCGGCCACGTCTTGACGATTGACGGTGGTTGGGTCATGCCTTGACCATGGATGCTTGCATGATCGACTTTCAAGGACAAGTAGCAATTGTTACCGGCGGTTCAGGGGGGATCGGGCAGGCAATTGTTCGTGGATTGGCCCGCTATGGCGCTCGTGTGCTGGTTGGATACCATTCGGATGACACCGCAGCTAGTGATGTGGTAGCGACAGCTCATGCGCTTGGTAGTGACGCAGCAGCCTTGGCTGTCGATGTACGGGAGCCTGACAGTGGCACTATACTGGTAACAGCAGCACTTGAACGCTGGGGGCAGCTTGACATTTTGATTAACTGTGCTGGCGTTGCCGATTATGGCCCGCTGCGTGAGATAAGTAGCGAGCGCTGGCGGCAAACAATCCAGACTAATCTTACCGGTATATACCATACCTGTCGTGCAGCGCTACGCCCAATGATGCAGCAGCGGTATGGTCGTATTGTAAATCTGGCGGCTCTCTACGGTGTGTCCGGCTTTCCAGGACAGGCCGATTTCGCCGCAGCCGCGGGGGGAATCATTGGTTTGACGCGGTCTCTGGCGCGCGAAGCAGCACCATGGCAGATCACTGTAAATGCGGTCGCACCGGGCATGATCGAGACCGACCTCATCACCGTGATACCGCAAGCTATTCAACAGTGGAGCGCAGGAATTATCGCCTTACGTCGACTGGGTAAGCCCGAAGAAGTTGCTGCGGCTGTCCTCTTTCTTGCTTCACCAGTTGCTTCGTATATCACCGGGCAAACCTTAATGGTTGATGGCGGCTGGACGATGGCATAGCGGCTAAAGTTCGTAAAAACGCAGATGCGGTAGCTTGAGCTACCGCATCGCGACTAAATGTAACCCTACAACCCACCTACGACCTGACTTAACCAACCACCTCGAGAGTTCATCAGTGCTCTAAGGAGGAGGTCCACCACCGTACCCGCACAGTTCCTTTAGCTGCTCTGCCTTCAGCAGATTAATGCGCCGGGCCAGCTTTTGCTATCGGATTTCCTCACCTCCAGCGTGGGACAGCATCTCCTTCTTACCCAACGCGGTGAGTTTGTTTGGGAGGTAACCGTACAGCTCGCACAGCATCCAGTTACTCCGCAGCAACCTGGCGCTTGTCTGTTCGTCTCCCCCACCCTCATCACTTATTTTTCTCAATCTCTTGATGAGGGGGTTTCCCCGAACTTACGCTTCATCTCTTCAAACTTTACCCACAGATAACTTTTTACACTTGAGATGAAGCGCTTGCTTTTCGGTTACACGTAAGTGGTTTCGTTCCTCCTTTGCTTTCTGATGTTCTCTCGAGGCTTCGCCCATATCATAGCACTACGTTGGTCATAAATCAAGTAGTTTATCGCAATTTGACGATGATAAACCACAATTCTTGCTGCTATGCACCATCGTAAAGTTAAGAGAGCGTTAAGCGTTTTACCCGTTCCATCGTGCAAGTGTAAAGAGTTTTTGATGTTAAACCGGTATATCTGTCGCAACACGTGCTGCAACCGCTCGTCCTGACAACAAGACGAGCGGAATACCACCACCCGGATGAGTACCACCGCCCACAAAGTAGAGGTAGCGTATCCGACGTGCGCGCAATGGCGGACGGGCAAAGGCGGCAAAGGGTGAATTTGAGCTGGGACCGTAAATAGCGCCCAGCGCAGCGTTGTATCGTTTAGCCAGATCGTGAGGTGTCCAGTGGTGCATATAACGAATAGCCTGGCGTAAGCCGCTTAACCCCATTGTTTCCAGTTTCGCAATGATGTGATCGCGATAGGCAGGTATTACTGCATCCCAATTGACCCGACCGTCGTCGGCCGGTGCATTGACCAGCACAAACAGGTTTAGATGACCAGGCGGCGCATGCGCGGGGTCAGAACGGCACGTGACTGCAACGTAGATAGTCGGGTCAAGCGCAGGTTGACGTTCATGGACAATTGCATGGAATTCGGTAGGATAGTCATTGCTGAAAAAGATGTTGTGATGCGCCAATTGCGGAAAGTCTCCTTCGACACCGAGGAAGAGCACGACACCGCTGTACGATGGTTCGAGACGAGCGATGCGTTTTGCTTCCGTTCTGCTATCTGGCAGGAGCTGTTCGTAAGCGTAACGCGGGTCGGCATTTACCACCACTGCTGCGGCTGGGAGGGTCGCGCCATCAGCTAGCCGCACACCACATGCTCTACCGCGTTCGACCATAATCCTGGTCACCAGGGTCTGGAGACGTATCTCAACCCCCATTTCGGTTGCTAGCCGGGTCAAGGCAATTGCCAATTGGTACATTCCACCACGCACATACCAGCCACCTTCAGCAAGCTCGATATAGGCGATCAGGTTGAAGGTAGCCGGTGAGCGGTATGGTGATGACCCATTGTAGGTCGCATAACGATTAAAGATTTGGCGCAGGTACGGACTGCGGAAGAATGAACGAACCGCAGCATCCACACTCCGCAGCGCATCGATGCGAAGCGCATGGCGGAGTAACGAGGGTGTGATCAGTTCCCGTAGACCATCAAATGGCTTTAACAGAAATGGATCGGCAACGGCGTCGTAGATGCGGGCCGTATGCGCCATAAAGCGGAAAAAGTTCGGGACATCTCCCGCGCTGAGGCGTTCAATTTCCTGGATTAACTGGGGTAATCGTTGCCATGCATCAAAGCGGGTACCATCAGACCAGAAGTAACGACAGGTCGGCTCGA
>JAGHYT010000124.1:0-10694 GCA_017743535.1 Chloroflexus sp. | reverse complement strand
CGATGGGCAGTGGCGCTACACCGTCGAACTGTTCCGGCGCTGGGTGGAGATGGGGGGAGGGGAGCGATAGCCGTTTGCTGTGGTACAGTGAGAGGCCCTTCCTCAACTTCTCCCAGCTCTCTTTCGCATCCACACTGGGCGATTGAAAGGGAAAGCCTGAGTGGGTTTGGAACCTGCCCTTTCCATGCGCTGACGCGCATGATCGGCAATCTCACAGGAGGTTGGGTAGATCACCATCAGAACGGGAGGCTGCAAGCCTCAGCACGTGCTGTGGACGGCTGGGAACCCAGTTCTCCTGATCGCCTCTCTCCTCTTCCTCCTCATCTCTACCGGGTAAGGTGAAAACGCAGAAAAGCTCTCCCCTTCGCGCCGCTATCAGCACACGAGCTACAATTTCGGGTACAATACAAGCATGAAAATCTTTTATGGCGCCGAACATCACCTACACAATCCGCCATTCGAGCTACTCGACGGGCGGGTCGTCAGTTACTTCGAGACACCGCAGCGCGTGGCGATTATTTTGCAGGCGCTGGCCGAAGCCGGATTCGCGACACCGATTCCTGCACCATCGGCCACACTGAATGACCTGGTAGCCGTTCATACACCAGACTATCTGGAATACCTGTCTAACGCCGCCGAACGCTGGCAGACTACAGGATTAGGCGAGCCGGTCTTCCCTTCAGCGTGGCCGTTGCCCGGTCTGCGATTGCGTAGCGACTGCCCACGAGCGGCAGCCGGACGCTACACGTTTGATTTGAGTGCACCTATCATCGCTGGCACTTTCGCCGCCGCTTGCTCAGCCGCAGGTGCAGCACTGGCCGGCGCAGCAGCCCTGCTATCGGGTGATCGTTACGTCTATGCCCTCTGCCGTCCACCGGGACACCACGCTGCCGGTGCGATGGCTGGCGGGTATTGTTATCTGAATAACGCCGCTCTGGCCGCCAATATGTTGGCTCAACGTCATACCACTGGCGATGCGACATGGGCACTGCGAGCGCCAACGGTCGCTATACTCGACATCGATTATCACCATGGCAATGGTACGCAAAGTATCTTCTACGAGCGAAATGATGTGCTGACCGTTTCCTTGCACGCTGACCCGGCGTTTGAATATCCGTACTACCTTGGCTTCAGCGATGAACGTGGCGCCGGTGCTGGAGAAGGATACAATCTCAATATTCCGTTACCGGCAGGTATTGATGATACTGGCTATCTCAAGGCTCTCGACCAGGCATTACAAGCAATTGCCGATTATGGGCCACGCTATCTGGTTGTTTCTGCCGGCCTCGATACGTTTGTCGCCGATCCACTCGGCAGCTTCGCTCTTACAACCGCAGCCTACCGAGCTATCGGCGCAGCAATTGCCCAACTCGGCTTGCCAACGCTGGTTGTGCAAGAGGGTGGTTATGCGCTGCAAGAGCTGGGGGCCAACGTCGTAGCATTATTACACGGAGTAACTTCAGTATGATAGACGAGCGATCACTCGAATACCCACAGTCATTGCCACCAACCTGGGGATGGCGCGATCTCTTTATTGCCCTGCTCATCATTGCCATGGGTGGTGCGTTAACGATCCTGTCACTACGCTTCGCAACAACAATCGGCAATTGGGACACCTCACGCGGTTTTGTCAGTCCACCAGTCTACCTCGCCGGAATGCTGCTTTACCTCATTATTGGTGGAACCATTTTGGCAGTGATTGGGCCACGGGCCGGTTGGCGCGACTTGGGTCTGCAATGGCCAAACTGGTTATACCTGGCTCTGGTACCGCCAGTGTTCATTTTTGGTATGGGAATGATGATCCTGACCAATGCGGGAGTCGCGCTGATCTTTGGTGAGATGGAAAACCCCCAAATCGAAAGCCTCTCCGGTGGTCAACCATTTGGGATTGGCGAATTGATCGCTCTTTGGTTCCTGATTGGCGGGATTGTACCGATTGTTGAAGAACTTTTCTTCCGCGGTGTTCTGCACCACCTGCTTCGTCGGCGATTGAACGCTGCAACAACTATTGTGGTAGGGGCGGCTATCTTTGCGGTCGTTCACTTCATACCTGTACTTATTCCTGGTCTGTTTGTCGCCGGTCTCTGTCTTGGCTATCTCCGTGAACAGAGCGGTTCGATCTGGCCTAGTGTTCTCTTTCATGTAATGCAGAATACCCTTGCTTTACTGGCAATGGCATTCCTCTTGGCAACAGGTGGGATGACCGGCTAAAAGCCTATCCGAATAATCGTCTCACGGTTCCACGGATGCACCTCGTCGATGGATGGGCGTGGCGCCGCTGCGCCCCGACCGATCTGCTGCTCCGACAGGATATGTCGGATAGGCGCTGCATCCCTCGCTCCTCAGTAGGAACGACGATTCCAGGCGTGGTACTCACCATCTATGCGGGCCAGAGGCCCGCGCACCCTGGTTCGCACCCAAGCCCGCGCACCCAAGCCCGCACACCCAGGTCCGCATCCGGGCCTGCACACCCAGGTCCGCATTCAAGCCCGCGCACCCAGGTCCGCACCCCAGCCCGCGCACCCAGGTCCGCACCCAAGCCCGCGCACCCAGGTCCGCACCCAAGCCCGCGCACCCAGGTGCTGTACTGACGATGTTGCTCCCACTTGTCTTTCTGTCCGTTCGCGATGCGGCGACGACGCTGGAAACGCCATTTCAACTGAGTGCCTATCCGAATAATCGTCTCACGGTTCCACGGATGCACCTCGTTGATGGATGGGCGCGGCGCCGCTGCACCCCGACCGATGCCTCCTGATGAATAGATCGTGCGACAGGATATTTCGGATAGGCTCTAAGAGACGTTACCTGTGCTTCTGTACACGCGGCACGCACCCGTTCATCGTAGCGTCACCATCGTGGGCGGGCTGAACACTCGCCTCGCCGGTTCATGAAATACCATTGCGGCGGTGCCGCTCAGGATGTACCTTTCTCCTCATACTTCTCGTCCCTGTCTCGAAAACAACGAACCGTTCGTCATCAAACTTTTGCGCGTGGTAGTGAATTCTTTATCCTTACCGATGGATAGCATCCTCTATACTTCCATTGCCTGCGAGACAATTACAAACGAGGTGAGGTAGTGGAAAGCCCCGAAGAACAACTCGAAACACTCCGCCGATTGCGTGAACGAGCATTGCAAGGCGGTGGACCCGAACGCATTGCGCAGCAACATGCGCGAGGTAAATTGACTGCCCGCGAACGCCTGGCATTACTCCTCGATCCTGGCTCGTTTCAGGAAATCGGCGCTCTGGCCACCAGTCCTATCACCGATGAAGACCAACGTGTGCCCGGCGATGGTACGGTCACCGGTTTTGGCAAGATTAATGGCCGACGGGTTGCCGTATATGCCCAGGATTTTACGGTGATGGGCGGCTCGTTTTCGGCGGTACAGGCTAACAAGATTTGTCGGATGCAAGACCTGGCTATCGAAAGCGGGATTCCTATCATTGGTCTCAATGACTCAGGTGGGGCACGTATTCAAGAGGGGGTACGCTCACTGGCCGCTTACGGCGAGGTCTTCGTGCGTAACGTATTGGCTTCGGGCGTCGTTCCCCAAATTTCGGCCATCCTTGGCCCATGTGCTGGAGGCGCCGTCTATTCACCGGCCTTAACCGATTTCATTATTATGTCGGAATCAACCGGCTATATGTTTCTAACCGGCCCTGATGTTATTAAGGCGGTCTCCGGTCGCGATCTATCAGTGCAAGAGTTGGGTGGGGCGGCAGTTCATTGTACCCGCAGTGGCGTCGCCCACCTCTCGGCACCTGACGATCGAGCGGTCATTGAATTAATCAAACGCTTACTCAGCTATCTCCCCCAAAACAACAGCGAAGATCCACCGCAGATAATGCCATACGACCGGGCCGACCGGGTTGAACCAGCGCTAAACACTCTTGTACCCGCTGATGAACGGCAAGGTTACGACGTTCACACCCTGATCAACCTGATCTTCGACTACGATAGTTTTCTTGAAATCCAACCACTGTTTGCGCAAAATGCGGTCGTCGGTTTTGCCCGTCTCGACGGCTATGCCGTCGGTGTAGTGGCCAATCAGCCAGCGATAATGGCTGGTGCACTCGATATTGATGCCAGCGACAAAATTGCACGCTTTGTTCGTATCTGCGATGCCTTCAACATTCCGCTTATCACCTTTGTCGATACACCGGGGTTTCTCCCTGGTATCGAGCAGGAGTATGGCGGGGTGATTCGCCACGGCGCAAAAATTATTTACGCCTACAGTGAGGCAACAGTACCAAAGATTTCAGTTGTCGTGCGAAAGGCAATTGGCGGTGCGTATGTTGCAATGTCCAGCAAACAACTACGCTGCGACCTCAACTTTGCCTGGCCTTCAGCCCAGATTGCCGTTATGGGTGCTGAGGGTGCTGTCCGCATTTTACGTCGCGAGGAATTACGTACCGCTGCCGATCCGGCCAGACTGATGGAAGAGTTCGTCGCCGAGTATCGACGACGATATTTTAATCCGTACCACGCCGCCGATCTCGGTCAGATTGATGAAGTAATTGAACCAGCCGAAACACGGCCACGCCTGATTCGGGCGCTCGAAATTCTGCGCACCAAGGTGCAACAGAACCCACCACGTAAGCATGGATTGTACCCATCGTAGGGTTATGGAGAGGTGCGATGAACGACATCGGTTTTGGGCTGACGATGACTGTGGTAGGAATGGGGAGCGTGTTCGGTGTCCTGATGGTGGTGTGGGGTGTATTAATCCTGATCAGCCGCATTGATCGCCCTGAAACCAGCGCATCCACTGCCCAAACTTTAGACGAGACACAACTTGCCGCAGCTACCAACCAGCTTGCGCCCGAAGAGATAGCCGCCATTGCAGTAGCCGTAAGTTTGTATGCCGCCAGCCTGCGCCGCGAAGCCGCCCCAACGATGCGCAGCTACTGGCCAGGCAGCCTCCTTTTCGCCAGTCGTTGGGTTGCTGCCGGGCGCACTCGTCAGAATCAGAGCTGGCAGCGCAGGAGATAGAGCAGTATGCGTCGCTATCAATTAACAATCAATGGCAAAACCTATACCGTTCTCGTTAGTGAGTTAAGTAGTGAACGTTTTGCTGTCCAACTCGATGGTCGCGAATTTGAGGTACAGGTTACGGAAAGTGGGGAAGTAAGCGAGATTCTTCCTCGCCCGCCGTTGTCCGCCGTTATCCAGACAGCTCCTGCCGGCCCGGTCACTGTACCGGCGACACCTATGCCACCGGCGACGGCGACAGGAGATCAGTTTATCAGAGCGCCAATGCCGGGAACGATCCTGCAAATTGTAGCTACGCCTGGTATGAAAGTTAAGCGTGGTCAGCCGGTGATCGTACTGGAAGCGATGAAGATGAACAACAGCATCGGCGCCCCACGTGACGGCACGATTACCGCAATTCTGGTCAAAACCGGGCAGAGCGTTGGGTATGGTGAACCGCTGGCCCAGATTGAATAACCAACGGAAAAGACCATGAGTGAATTTATCGCCAGTCTCTTTGCCGGTTTCGCTGCTCTCACATGGCAGTCGCTAGTCATGATCGGGATCGCTGCTTTCCTCTTCTACCTGGCAATTGTCCACAATTATGAACCATTGTTACTAATTCCAATCGGCGCCGGTGCGCTGCTGGCCAATCTGCCGCTCTCGCCACTGCTCGGTGAAGACGGAATGCTGACCGTGCTCTACAACGCCGGAATCGGTAACGAACTCTTTCCACTCTTGATCTTCATTGGGATCGGCGCCCTCACCGACTTCAGTCCGCTCCTTTCTAACCCACGCATGGTATTGCTGGGCGCCGCTGGTCAGTTTGGCATCTTCGGCACCCTGCTGCTTGCTCTGGCACTAGGCTTTAGCCGACCAGAAGCAGCTTCTATCGGTATCATTGGCGCTATTGACGGCCCCACCTCGATCTATGTTTCCAGTCTGCTCGCTCCGCACCTCCTTGGGCCAATTACAGTGGCTGCCTACAGCTACATGTCACTGGTACCGGTGATTATGCCACCCATTATCCGTCTGTTGACTACCCCAGCCGAACGACGAATACGGATGGAGTATGTCACCCGTCCGGTTGGCCGTCGTACCCGCATCCTATTCCCGATTGTTATCACCATTGTGGTTGGCATCCTGATACCATTTTCTATCCCACTAATCGGCATGCTGATGTTAGGCAACCTGATGCGCGAATCGGGGGTTGTTGAACGACTGACGAATACATCATCACGTGAGCTGGCAAATATTGTCACACTGTTTCTCGGTCTGGCAATTGGTTCTACGATGGAGGGAACACGGTTTTTGCAACCGGCAACGCTGGCAATTCTGGCGTTGGGCATTCTAGCTTTTGCCCTTGACACGGCAGCCGGTCTTCTGTTTGGGAAATTCCTGAACCTGATCAGTCGCGGTCGTTTCAACCCGGTTATTGGCGCCGCCGGGATCAGTGCTTTTCCAATGGCTGCCCGAGTGGTGCAGAAGATCGTCAATGAAGAGGACTTCGAGAACTTTCTCCTGATGCACGCAATGGGCGCCAACGCTGCCGGGCAGATCGCCAGTGTGGTGGCCGGCGGGGTCGTGCTGGCACTGATGGGAGCAGGGAGCTAATGCAGAAATGGGCATTACCTTGCACCCTGGGTAAAGCGAAACGGAACCCTGGGAGCGCGGGCCGCTGGCCCCGACCGACCTGTCGTGGCGGATCACTTGCACCCTGGGTAAGGCGAAGCAGAACCCTGGGAGCGCGGGCCTCTGGCCCGCATCTTACAGTACATAGCCGAAAACCGTCGTTTGGTGCATCAGCATTTTATCCTCTCCACTTCCGCTTGTGTCCCCCCGCAAGCGAAAGGGAGTGGGAAGGAAGCCCCTAACCGGAGGTCGGGCAGAGCACCGTCGGAACGGGAAGCTGCGCGCCTCCGCATGCGCTACAGACAGGTTGGGAAAACCATCCAGCTCGTTCACTCTTCTCTGTCCTCCCACCGCCCTCACCTCGTCACTGCCAGGTAAGGGAAGAACTTTGCCCCCTCCAAAAGCTTTTCTTGTTCCACTCTTTCTGCTAACTGTCGCACGTGAGGACCACAAATCTTTGTCGGTGGTAGTGGTTTCTTTTCTGCCTTTTGCTACCCAGACTGCTATACTATGAGAGGTATCACCGCAAGACCAGAGACTGAGGAGCGAGATATGCCGAAGACCGAGCGCGTTGCCGAATGGATGACCGAAAATCCTGTTACCGTCACGCCAGACTTTTCGGTTCTGGCGGCATACGAGCGGATGCGGGCACGCGGAATCCGACGGATGCCGGTTGTCGATAAAGATGGCAAACTGGTTGGGATCATCACCCGCAGTGATATAGAGCAGCTCATGAATCACCCGCGCAGTGAAGAAGAGCGACGACTTGCCCGCTTTAGCCTGGCCGGACAGACGGTTGCTGAACTGATGACGCCTAACCCCATTACGGTCGCCGCGAATGACTCGATTGGCAAAGCGGCAGCGATGATGATTCGGGCCCGTGTGAGTGGATTACCGGTACTCGAACAAGACCGACTTGTGGGTATCATCACCGAGTCGGATATTTTTCGTCTGGTAGCCAGCACATGGGCCGCGGAAGAGACGGAATAACGTTGAGTGTGCTTAGCGCTATGCCTGAGCTGCTCGTGGGACGCGGGCTTGCTGGCCCGCACCCAGTATGATACCTGTGCTGAACAACTATCACGCCCCACTACGATGATCCCAATCCACGCGGTTGTCTGGTTGTGGGGCTGAAAACCATCTTTTGGCGCATCAACACATCGTCAGGCAGCGGGTTTGGAACCTGCCCCTACCCTGGAGCGACAGGGATGATCGGTGAGCCAACAGTGGTCGGACAGACCATCGCCGGAACGGAAAGCAGTGCGCTTCCGCGCACGCTGCGGACAGATCAGGAACCCACCACTTCTGATCACTCTTATCTCTTTTATCTCTCTCCCCTCACCTCACCACTGACGGGGAGGATGAGAACGTTGAAAAGCCCTGATTTTCCTTGAGGATGGTTGACACATCCATCTATCATCACGTATGATGGAAAAGGAATATTGAAGCATCAACATTTGAACTAAAATTCCGATCCGGATTATCAACCGAAGCATATTTGGTAAAGGTGCCGTTTTTACATGATCAGAAAAACTCTATTACTGTACGAATTTGCCCGTCCTCATACTGTCATTGCAACCAGCGTTCAAGTCATCACCATGTTGATCATTGTGGCTGGTTGGCGTCCACTCACACCCGATTTGATCGGTCTATGGGTAGCAACGTGGATCGTATGTTTGAGTCTCAATCTCTACGTAGTTGGCATCAACCAGCTTACCGATGTAGCCATTGATCGAATTAACAAGCCATGGCTACCAATCGCGGCTGGGCGTTTATCGGTTCAAGCTGGCAGATGGATCGTTGTTACCGCCCTGATCATTGCACTGATCGGTGCCTGGCTCCTGAGCCTGTACCTCTGGCTAACAGTCGTAACGATTGCGCTCATTGGTTCGCTCTACTCGCTTCCTCCTTTTCGCCTGAAACGTAAACCACTCGCCGCAGCGATCAGTATTGCCAGCGCTCGCGGTGTTATCGCAAATGTCGGGCTAGCCCTCCACTATCGGCATTGGCTTGAAGTTGACCTACCCTTCACAACCCTGGTGCTAACTGCGGTCTTCTTTTTTGGTTTTGCCCTGGTCATTGCCTTTTATAAAGACCTGCCAGATGACCATGGCGATCGGATGTACCAAATCGAAACGCTGACGACTCGCCTTGGCCCACGGCGGGTCTTGCATTTAGGGCGTCTCTTACTGACCGCGTGCTATCTGCTGCCCATCGCGGTTGGTCTCTGGTCAATGCCCGCATTTGCAGCCGGTTTTCTGGCTATAAGTCACGTGATTGTCATCATTGTGTTCTGGATTGTCAGCCTACGTGTTGATCTGCAACAACAACAGTCCATTACCAATTTTTACATGTTTCTCTGGAGTATCTTTTACACCGAATTTGCCCTCCTCAGCATTTATCGTCTGACATATCCGATATAGTGTGGAGCCTATGCGACATGTACGGTACATTCTCGCCCTGATCCGGTTAGGACGACCGCTCCATCTAATGGGAGGTGCCATTTTCTACGGTGTTGGTGTGGCCGCTGCCGGGATACCGCCTACCGATCCATTGCTCGCACTCCTCGGTTTGCTTACAACCTTGAGCACGCAGTTGATGAACCATTACAGCAATGACTATTTCGACTACGATGCTGACCGTGCCAATCCAACCCCAACCCACTGGTCGGGCGGGAGCCGGGTGTTACCCGAAGGAGGGTTACCGGCAAAGGATGCACTAATTGCAGCATTAGGCTGGGGCATGGTCGCGATTATCCTGGCGATATTCAGCACACTTCGTTCACCACAACCACTGCTGAGCGGTAGTTTGCTCGCCAGTGCTATCTTCCTGGCCTGGATGTATAGTGGTCCTCCCCTCTACTTACATCGGCGCGGATGGGGAGAAGTAGTTGGTGCGCTGTTGATTCCAGGTAGCACTGCACTGGTCGGTTTCAGCTTACAAACCGGCGCGATCCACCCCCTTATTCTCTTAACCATTATTCCACTTTGTCTGCTCCAATTCGCAATGCTGATCGCCGTCAGCCTCCCTGACGTTGTCGGTGATCAGGCGGTTGGCAAACGGACACTGGCAGTCATCTTCGGGCCGCGACGCGCAGCACGCTGGCAAATAATGGCAATTCTCGCCGCCCTCGCCAGCTTACCGCTCCTGGCCTTTGCCGGTTTACCACCGCTGGTAGCTACCGCACCACTGACAACCGCTCCCATTGGGATTTGGCTTATCTGGAAGCTCCGTCGCGGTGCCTGGGCCGATCCGATGGTCTGGAATCGCCTTGGTTTCTGGAGTATCGGTCAGCTCGTTGGGAGTGCTGGCATGATGTTACTGGCGTTTCTTATCGAGTAGTGCGTTTGGAAAACGAACTTGCTGTGTGGAGGATGCCGTAGCCTATCTTTGAGTACACTGCAAAAAGGTAATCTTTCCACCACAGAGACCACGGAGATCATAGAGAATCAAGATAATTTTATCTTTCATTGAATATAGGGTTGTGAACATTTTTCTTACAATGCGCCCAATGACCAAAAATTATCCTTATTATTCATAAACCTTACACGCTCTGTGTACTCTGTGTGCTCCGTGGTAAGTTTTTGCAGTGCACCCATTTTTCCTTCCTGTAAGTCCATAACCCATCGATGAGCAAAGTAGGGCAAGAGAATAGACAGTTTGAGCATCGGCCTCTATGATGTGACGTAGCACCCAATTCTGCGAGGCAATGCAGTAGCATCAAACAGCGTTCGTGCTGATACAAAGTGAGGGGCAACAGGATGGTTGCCCCTCTTTCTCGCCGTACCGCTGGTTCCGGTACGACTCTACGGCAATCCCTGTAACCGCCGCAACTTGGCTTCCAACTCACGCAGACGGGCTTCAAGCTCGGCCCGTGCTGCCGCTTCCCGCTGCGCTTGTTCTGCTGCCGCTCGTGCCTGCGCTTCCGCCTCGGCCCGCGCTGCCGCTTCCCGCTGCGCTTGTTCTGCTGCCGCTCGTGCCTGCGCTTCCGCCTCGGCCCGTGCTGCCGCTTCGCGTCGAGCCTGCGCTTCCGCCTCGGCCCGCGCAGCCGCTTCCTGTCGCGCTCGCGCCTCGGCTTCCGCCGCCTGCTG
>JAGHYT010000018.1:0-45220 GCA_017743535.1 Chloroflexus sp. | reverse complement strand
TGTCATCCTCTAATCTTACCGCACTCAAGGCCAAAAGTGCATAACAGACTCTAGGCGATCACCTGGATGCGCAGGCCGTTGGCCCACGTCTTGCATTGGCCGCGATGGAACCTACAACCGTCGCAAGCACCCACGATGCGGATGGGTTTGGAACTCGCTCCTACCAACGCGGAGACGGGAATCATCGGCGCACCAAGGAGGAAACGCTGCACGCACAGCGGACGAATTGGGGAATCGCACCGTTTTCCTCTCATCTGCCGGGCAGATGAAAACGTTGAAAAGCCTTAAAGAAATTCGGAAACATTGAACATCTCAAAAGGTATTGGTATAGCGATAATATAACTCTCCAGTGTTGTACATTCTTAGAGCCTATCCGAATAATCGTCTCACGGTACGGCGGACGAAACCTGATAGATGTACGGGTGCAGCGGTGCTGCGCGCCAACCGATCTTCTTCTGCGACAGGGTATTCCGGATAGATACTTACTAAGTTGAATATTCACCCTCCCCTATGGCATCAATGTAGACAGAAAGGCTAGGCATGCGTCGAATCTGTCTTATAAACATTGTGCTCTTGCTTGTATTCAGCACTGGTACGGTAGCGGCTGACCGCATCAGAACAGGAAACTGTGGCAGCTTTTTTTGGTGAAACACAAAACTGGATTGCTCCGCCATTTTACAGCTTCTGGGATCGCAACGGTGGCCTCCCCATCTTCGGTTATCCGTTAGCGCCAGCAAAACTCGTACATAATTCTGAGGATGGTCATCTCTGTGCAACCCAAATGTTCGAGCGTCAACGGCTAGAGTATTGTCCTACCCACCCGGAACCCTATCGCGTGGTACCCATCCGAATTGGCGTTGAAGTGTTGCTCAAGCAAGGACGCAACTGGGAAGACCTTCCTAAAGGCACACCAACTCCTGGATGTGATTTCTTTCCTGAAACGGGTCATACCCTCTGCGAACCGTTCCGCAGCTTCTGGTACAGCCATGGGTTAGATTTAGGAATGGGTGGAAGAGCCTGGGTCGAATCACTTGCTCTCTTTGGTTATCCTATTTCGGAACCAATGGTAGAGACGAATGCGGAAGGGGCGACGGTGTTGACGCAGTGGTTCGAGCGAGCACGGTTTGAGTATCATCCTGACAACCCACCACAGTACCGCGTCTTGCTTGGCTTGTTGGGGAAGGAATTATACGGCAGCCATCGAACAGGAGTTGCCTCGGTAAGTGGAACTGTTTATGTCGAGCGCATTACCAGAGCGTTTGTTGAGTCGGGCCTTTTTTGGGATATGGTTCATCGGCCAGATAGCGGAGTCAACATTAGCAAAGCGTCACTCTCGATCCGTGGGCCGATCTACCCGCCCGATCATCCTCTGGCTGGAGCCGGCGACAACTGGTTCAGCATTCTGGTTGACATCAGACCGGATAGTACTTTTGCTTCGCCTCCAGATTTCGTGCCAGAAACACCTGATGGTGTTATGGAGATTCGACCCGGCATACTCGAGGGTACTTGTATCAGCGGCGGAAAAGCGGCCTTTTTTCCATACAGTAGTAAGCGGCTCTCAATCGTAGGTGGACAACCGCAAGAGCATGTAATATTTCTGGTGGATATTGTGTGTAGCGATTTCTTGCCTTAAGCACATCCTAAAATTGTTTAGCATTAGCGTGATACAGGATAGGTTTGACTTCAGTCTGGTCACTGTCATGTTGCTACTTTACGAAACGTGAAGCGGCCTGGCCTGCCGTACCTTTTGCCAGGCCTTATTCATTCCAGATAGCATTAATATTCTGATTACCCTAATGCTTTCTTAGCTTCGGAGATCACTTCGTCATAATCAGGTTCGTTACCCAGGGAGGGTAAATAGTTGACATAGGTTAGCCTTCCGTCACGACCAACGATAAAGACAGCGCGCCGTAGATAACGGCGCTCCTTAATGAGCAGGCCATATTTCAAGCCGAATTCGGTCTCGACCACATCGGAGAGCACTTTTACCCTGTCAATGCCTGCTGCGCCACACCAACGCTTTTGGGTCATCGGAAAATCGGTGCTGATGGTATAAATGATGATCTCATCACTCAATTTGGCTGCCTCTTCATTGAAACGCCTCGTCTCGCGATCGCAGACATTCGTATCGAGTGAAGGAACTGCGGAGAGGATAATAACCTTACCCTTGGATTCCTGTAGGGGATTTACAGGTGACCAATCAGCAGCATGAACAGTAAACTCGGGAGCAATATCCCCAACCTGTACTTCATCTCCGAGCAAGGTGACGAAGATATCGCCCACTTTGAAAGCATTCTTACGGACGGTGATCATCGTTAGACTCCGTAGAGTGATGCTTATCTAGCGTGCAGCGACGCCAACAACCGACTTGCCGCAAAACACATCGAACGTTTCAAACGTACCTTCTTCACCAAAACCACTCAAACCCCAGGCTGGACGTGGTGCGTCAACGTTGAGTTCGAGCAGGCTGACGCCGTTGATCTTCACCCCGCCTGTGTGTAGCCTACGGGCGATGTGGAAAGCGTGTTCTTCATCTGCTGAGAAGACATATCCGCCCAATCCGTATGGCGACTGATTGGCAAGTTCGATAGCCTCTTCATCTGTTCGGAAGGAATGTACTGCGGCAACGGGACCAAAGATTTCTTCTACAGTATCTTGCGGATTGGCATCCGTCAAGAGCGTAGGGGAAAGGTAGAAACCGTAGGTTGGAACAGAGGCAGTAACATGAATGCGTGCACCTTTGACTTCCAATTCGCGAATGGCAGCTTCTACACGGGTCTTGTGAACCGGATTTGCCAACGGTCCAAGTTGGGTTTCAGGATCGAGGGCATCCCCTACACGCAAGGCTCTCAACTTTTGTAAGGCTGTCTCCAGCACAGGTTCGTAAATTGTTTCGTGAATGAGCAACCGTCCAAGCGCACGACACCATTGACCATTGAGTGTGATCAGGCTGGAGACAATGCCATCTGCTGTTTTTTCAATATCTGCATCAGCTAAGACAATCATTGCATTATTGCCGCCGAGTTCTAGTTGAACAGACTTGAAATCGTGCGCACATGCCGCAGCTACAGCACGACCACCCTGGAGACCGCCGGTGAATGAAACGGCACGTGTGCGTGGGTCATTCACTAATCTTTGCCCAACTTCAGCGCCACCGTTCACAATCTGGAAAAGTCCTCTGGGCAAACCGGCAGCTTCAAGTCCTTCAACTAACAATAGGCAAGAATAGGGCGCCCACTCGCTCGGCTTAAGAATGACAGGACAACCGGCAGCTAATGCGTTGGCTACTTTGTGCGCAGCGAGTGCAGCAGGTGAGTTCCAGGGAACGATAGCTACTGCTACTCCTCGTGGCTTGCGCAAGATTTCGACATCACCACATGGCCCTGGAACTTTGCTAACCGTATATCCTTGACGAAGAACGCCCGCTGCTGCCTTGAATGCCAGCCAGACAATATTATTGACGAAATGAGTCGTACTGAGAATAACACCGGTCGTGTAGGACTCTATGGCAGCGATCACGGGCACAAGCGTCATAAGATGGTTGGCAGCATGTTCAAGTATTTCAGCACGCACTTCAGGTGGGGTATTTGCCCACATACCGGTTTGATGCAGCCGAGATGCAGTTTGCAGCGCACGCTCTAATTGCTCTGGGCTGGTTGCTTTTTGGGAAGCAATCGGCTCACCTGTGCTTGGGTTATACACAAACGAACCCAATTCAACCGTTGGCGGAGTCCGTTCACCATCTATGTAGTCGAACAGGACTAGATGTTTTCTAATCTCCTCTAGAGAAGGAACCTTGATTTCCGAGGGTGTCATAGTGTCTCCTTTCCACATATCGCAGAAATCCGGCAGTATGCGTTGCTCGGCTATCATACTCATCAACCGGTGTCACTGCACGACAAATGTCCTCGTCTCTGCTCCTTCAACGATGCTCTTCGCTGCCTCAAGCCATCCGCGCTCAGCAGGAAATCCCATGACCAGACTCATAGCAACATCACGGAACATGCGGGCAATTAAACCACGATTTGCAGTACCACTAGTGCCGGTCATCTTCAAGGCTATTTTAGTAACTTCGAAGGCGCATTCAGAAATCATGCCCTTTGCCAGGCGCCAGTGCCGTATGACTTCAGTTTTTGACGCAATTGGCGGATCGCTGGTCTCCAACTCAATCTGGTGACGCAGCCACAACCGGGCCGTCTCCAGTTTAGCCGCCATGTTCCCAATTAATTCCTGATGGAATGAACTGGTGGCGATCGGCAGGCCGGTATCTTCGAACTTCATGTGCATCGTTTTTTCTAGAGCGTAGTCATAAGCAGCCTTTGCCGCCCCCAGATAGATCGCTGAAATAGCCGGTTGATTACCCATCAGCGATCCCCGGCTGGTCTCCATTAATCTGACAAACGCATTGGGAATAGTTAGAGCTTCTTCATCAGGCACAAAAACATTTTCTAGAATAATGCCATGAGAAGCAGTGGCGCGCATTCCCAACGCATCCCATGGTGGCCGTTCCCTTACGCCTAGTGCGTTACGAGGCACAAAGAACATGCACAGACCTGCTGCAGTATTGAAATCCTTACGCTTTGCCACCACTAAATACGCATCTGCTACCCCTGTATTGCAACCAAACGATTTAACGCCGTTAAGTACCCAACCACCTTCGACTTGTTCGGCTTCGGTGGAAATCAGCACGGCACTTTGCGAAGATTTGACTGTTTCGCTGGCGAAGTTGCCTAAGAACTGATTTTTGGTTCCCATACGGTGCAGCAAATTCTCAGCGAAGCGCCGAACGATTGGGACCTCTTCAGAGCTGAATTTGCCTTCTTTGATGGCTTCAAGCGCCAAAAGTCCACGTGAGGCTGTCGAGCAATGAAAAAAATAAGCCAGTGCCGTTGAAGGACAAGCGGTTCCCATCGCAAATGTTGCTGCCGCGAGGTCACGTAAACCACCACCTAGTCCACCGAACTCAGCGGGGATGATCAAGCCGAGCAGCCCTGCATTAGCCAGAGTTTCACGGTGTGGCTCATAAAATCGTCCACTTGCATCTGCTTCTTCGGCATGAGCGCGTAATTCGGGTAGAATCGACTCTACGCGCTCAGCACGTACTCTTTCAGCGGGTGTGAGATCATCAAATAGAAATTCGGCAGTCAGTTGAGTCATTGTCGCCTCCGCGCTCGAGCTAGAATAACAAGTTGCTGGTTTCAGGTGGTCGCTGGCAGTGTCGTTGGTCTGCGCAGGTATTGTCCGCGGGGAACTCCGACAGTGTTCCCATTCTCGAACACCTTTTGTCCGCGCAAAAAAGTAACCTTCACACGTCCGGTAAGTTCATGCCCCTCAAACGGCGTATAACCCTGCGCCGAGAAGGATTCAGCGGCACGAACGACAAACGTCTCGTTAGGATCAAACAGAACTATATCAGCATCGAACCCTTCAGCCAGATCGCCCTTTGACAGCAGGCCGTAACGCTGGGCAGGATTCCAGCAAACCAGTTCGGCCATGCGATTGAGGGATAAGCCGCGCTTCCTACCTTCGCTGTGCAATCCTGAAAGAAGATACTCCGTGCCACCAAACCCTGATTTTGCGACCCAAATGTCTTCAGGATGTTGGGCGTTATACTTGAGCTCTGCCGAACAGCAGGCGTGATCGCTAACCACCCAGTCTACCTCTCCACTCAGCAGCTTCTCCCACAGGAACTCCACGTCCTCACGTGGGCGAATGGGAGGGTTAACTTTTGCCAGCACACCAGTGGGTGCGTCTACATCGAGCAGTAGATGACCAATCGTTACCTCGCGCTTGAAGTTGATGTGTGGGAACAGATCACGCATCATCAGAGCAGCTTCAAGTGCTTTGCGCGAACTTAGATGCAACAAATTAATGTTCATACAGCGTGTTTCGTAAGCCAGATACGCTGCAACGAATACTGCCAATCCCTCGCTATGGGGGGGACGAGCAGCATGATAGGCGTGCAAGCCCTTTAGCTTACCCTCTTTCTGGACGATGGTAGTATAGGCATCCAGAATATCGGCGATTTCGCAGTGCAGACTCAAACTTAGATAGGGTGCATATTCTGGATTCCCCTCTATCATCTCGCTTAACTTGCGCATGATGAACTCGAAATGTGCAAAATCGTATTTCTCATCCTCTTCTAGCATCAAAAAACTGCGCTGTTGGTCTGATTTGCCATGCAATCCATGCCCACCATAAAACATGAAAATTTTGAAGGAAGACACACCAAATTCTCGAAACAAGAATGGCATTTCGTCAATATGAATTCGGTTGATAGGAGCAAGATGGTAGGAGTAATCTACCCAATAGTTGCCTTCTGAACGCCTCAGCACTTCGGGGAAAAATTCGCGATACGGTCCACCCTTGTTAAGATAGTACTGGCCAGTCCGAATATACGTTATTGTGGTCGTCACTCCACCCATTGCAGCAGCTTTAGATTCTGTTACCGCATCTCTTTCTAGCGGCGAGTAAATTCCAACATGCATATGCGCATCAATCAGGCCGGGGAAAGCAAGTAACCCCTGGGCATCATGGATTTGGGCAGCGTGCTCCGCTGGGATTTCGGGAGCGATTCTGGCAATCTTCCCCTGATGAACGGCTATATCCGCTGTAGGTACGTCATTTCGGTTAGGGCGCACGATTCGAGCGTTTTTGATAAGCAGATCGTACATATTCTCCCTCCAAATAGTGCCAGTTTGTTTGATGCGTCAACTGAAAAAGGTTTATTCGGCAGCAATTACACCCGATGTTATCAATTGCTCGATTTCCTCCTGACGTAACCCTATATCGCTCAGGATAGCTCGTGTGTGCTCACCTAGCCTGGGAGGGTTGCATTTCAAACCTGCGCCTGTACTATTGAGAAGCAAGGGTAAACGAGGCAAGTATGTCTGGGTACCGTTAGGTAGAACAACCGGCAGCAAGCTGCAACCTTCAATGAGCTGTGGGTCGGTAAACAAATCCTCTGGTTTAGCTACTGGTGAGAACGGAATATCAGCTTGTTCGCAACGCCTGATCACTTCGGCTTTAGAATACTGTGCAATCATATCTTCTATCGCAGGTAACAACCAATCACGTTGAGCAATACGCTTGTTATTAGTGGACAATCGTTCATCTGCTAGCCAATCAGGTCGCTCAAATGCTTCGCAGAATCGGACCCATTGCTTGTCGCTCGTGACACCGATAAAAACCAGGTCACCTTCAACAGTAGTGAACGTGCGGTAAATTGCCCAGGCACTCACTCGCTCCGGCATAGGCGGTATGGGTTGCTGGCTCAGGGCAGCGTAAGCCATGTGATGCCCCATAATAAAGGCAGCCGTCTCAAACAAAGCGCTACTCACCATCTGTCCTTTACCGGTTCGATCACGTTCGCGCAATGCAGCTAAAATCCCTATAACGCCCATCATTCCAGATGCAATATCGATGATAGATGCTCCTGCACGAAGGGGCTGTCCACGCGGGCCGGTCATGTAAGCTAGACCACTCATCATCTGGACGACTTCATCTAGGGCCAGCCGATTTGCATACGGGCCTGGGAAGAACCCCTTGAGAGAGCAGTAAATGAGACGGGGGAACATAGCCGAAAGCGCTTCATAGCTTAATCCAAGTCGCTCCATTGTACCAGGAGCAAAGTTTTCGATGAGCACATCAGTGCGTTCAAGCAATTTGAAGATAATTTGGCGACCTGAATCGGTCTTAATATCAACAGCTATGCTCTTCTTGTTGCGGTTGAAGAAAGGATAGTAACCTGTGCCAAACCCTTTGAGATTACGGGTAGGATCCCCTGAAGGAGGTTCGACTCGAATCACTTCCGCACCTAGTTCAGCTAGGATAAGCCCACAAGCTGGACCGAGGACGGCATGGGTAAACTCAAGAATGCGAATAGAAGAAAGGGTTTGCAGCGTCATAAGATCCACGTTAATAGCAAATATTAAAGTCCGAATAATTCGGTGGATGGATGATGATTTTTTCAGCAATGGTTTGTTTCATAGACGCTTCTCAACCTGAGGCACGGGTTCGAGCAATTTGTGCATTTTGGCGGGGAGGTCTCTGCCCAAGAACACCTCCATACGGCGCGAGAGACCTGCGACAGCAGAAATGTCGACGCCGGTATGGATGCCCATTTCGTGCAACATGTGAGCGGTATCTTCAGTAGGGATATTCCCTTTGGCTGAGGGAATGAACGGACAGCCACCTAGACCGCCGAAAGAAGTATCAAACATTGTCACACCCGACTTAAGTGCCGAGAGCACGTTGGCAAGCCCCTGACCACGTGTATCATGTAGGTGCAAGACGAGCGGAATATCTCCTGCAAGCGGTAACACTTCCTGAACCATCCGGCGCACCGATTGCGGATTACCCAGCCCTGCCGAGTCGGCCAGTGAGAGTTCATCAATCCCCATTGCCAGAAAGCGACGCGCCATCGAAACCACTCTGGCAGGGTCAATCTTGCCTTCATACGGACAACCGAACGCTGCCTGAACACCTGCGCGTACACGCATCCCATGCTGATGGGCTATGTTGACCATCTCGGCAACTTCGGTCATGCCCTCCTCGATGGTAGTGTTGGCGTTTTTCCGAGCCAGGGCTTCACTGGCAGGTACTCCCATTTCCACTTGCCTGACACCCGCTGCAATTGCTCGTTCTAGACCCTTTTTGTTCAGGACGAGAGCGCTGAACGTCACATCTTTGCGATCTGGAAGACGGGCAAATACTTCTTCGGCATCGGCCATCTGCGGTACGATTTTGGGATGAACAAACGACGTAACCTGTATATGTTTCAACCCGGCATCGGCCAACCGTGTAGCAAACTCAACCTTCATCTCAGTTGGGATGAACTTCTCTTCACGCTGGATCCCATCACGCAAGCCAACTTCGATCAGGGTGGCCTGGAGGGGAACTGTAGGAACCTGTAGCGACTCACTACGCCGCCATAACCGCTTGTAGTACAGAAGTGGCATATCACGATCTGAGACAAACAGGTCACGCACTTCACCGACGAAAATGGTATGATCTCCACCGTCATACATCGCCCAAACAGTACAGTCTACCCAGGCCAGGGAATCAGGAAACAACGGACTACCCGTGACCGCAGTTTGGGTCTTTAATCCGGCAAAGCGGTCTTTGACCCCTAATCGCATACCGGCAAAGCGAATAGCAATTTCTAGCTGCTGAACCGAGAGCACGTTAACGGCAAAAATGCCACTTTCTGCAATCGCGTTGTGAGTGAACAACTTCTTATTCAGTGAAACCATCACCAAGGGTGGTTCCAGGCTGAGGCTGCTGAATGAGCTTGCTGTTATCCCTAAAGGCATCTGATTGTATCTGGTCGTCACGATCGTGACACCAGATGCAAATTGTGACATTGCGCGTTTGAAATCCTGAATGTCAACGTTCATTCGTATCTCCTCTTATACCAATTTGGCATATGGTTTTGACCATTATTTCTCACGCCAGGTCAATACACCAAAGGTAGTGTATTTCATTCGATCAGATTGATAAAACTGCCAGACAACACTTAGGGTGAAATTGTCGTCAATAAGAAATTCGCGGCCCTTAATTTTTAAGGCTTCGCCGTAGAAATGCTGGCTGGTATACAGTGCTCTCCCGTAACCGAAACTGTTACCGAACACATCAGGACCTTCAAAAAAGTGACGATTGAGATTGCGATAACGGTTGAATTTATATTTTTTCTCAAATACACCGCTTATCGAAACACTCATCTCAGACCGTAGCAAATCGAGAGGGCGATAATCAATATGAACCCAGTTCACACCGAGCGCTTGCTGGTCAGGGCCATAGACCATCATTTGGCCGCTCCATTCACCACTCTTCTTGGAAGGCAATATATGCGGTTTACGTCCGTTCACCCGTTCCATCTCACAAAAGGCATCGATACGTGCCCGAGTTTCGGCATTGGTGGGATAATCGTGAGCAACCTTGTATATACCGTTAAAGACAGCGCAAATCTTAGGCCCATCGTAAAGGAGTGACGAGTACACCTGCGTTTGCATATCAGGCAAAATGTGAACCATTGTACGCAGGTCAGCCGTCCAAAGTGGGGAATAGTAGTGAGCATCTACCAGCATACCGTAAGGATGACCTGCGCCGATAAAGTCAGGCCCCAGATAGATGCGGTCTCGGTCTGAGTCGATGACGCCAAAGGCAAATGTATCTGAAACTTCGAAGCGTGCTGCTAACGGGCCGACAGCATCTTGCAGGCGCGTGTCCATAACATAAGTTGTTCTCCCAGTTTCTGGATCGAACACCGAGGCCCGAGAGACCTTGTTGTACCCAATGTGATTGCCCTCTGCATCGAAGATAGAAGGGAATCCATACCACTCGCCCTCAATAGTCTTTTGCCAGTTCGAAGGTTGACCGGACATGGCGCTCTCCTCTATAGAACCCTGGTTTTTGCCCTATTCCTCCACACCCTGATTACACAAAATGCTGCGCATCCTCGCACCCATCTCGGCACCGACCAATCGTTCGACTTGTGTCCAAACCTTATCCACACTGGGGTCAAAAATGGCAGCACGGTTCAGACGATCGCGCTCGGCCAGATCGCCAGCAGGTAAGGCTTCGACAGGCAGACCATGGTCTACCAGATAGAACCAGTGTTCCAGATACGCATTGACCGGTTCCTGAATGCGCTCAAACGCTGATTCGTTCGCCCGATAGGCTAACATCCAGGGCGACATAAGTGCGTACTGCTTAGGGGTAAGCTGAGCAGGGGTCAGCCCTTCGATTTGCCTGGACCGTTCAAAGACGGGGGTCAGTGCATCAAAGATAGCATTCATGTAAGCCAGATTGGCGCCTAAGTCGGCACGTGGGATCAAGTCGAGGTGAAAGGCGAAATGTGGGCCTGCCAGAACCGAATCAAGAGTGAAATGTGGAATTGGACTTTCGGGTGCAGTGAAGGCAAAGATCATATGGGAGTCTAACCCGATAGGCGGCACGATCAGCCCGATGTAAACCATCTTGCGCACCTTCTCTCCGCGAAACAAACGAAGTGCACCGACCGGAACCGTGCTCATCGGCGAAGAAAGGCTGATATAGGGCGCGCCAATTTCTGTCATGTTGCAACGGGTTCGTATCTTCTCTAAGGTATTGAGCGAAAGTTGTTGGGGTAGTGACATTTTTTCTCTCCTTAACTACAGGATTGGATGTCCATCAATCACTACTTTTCCTGGGCTGTACTGTCGGCACTTCCTTCATGACCCAGGCACGGGCCAGTTCGGGAACTTCGCGGCGGGATGGAGATGGGATAACTACCGCACGTTGCCGGCCATATTCTTGCTTGATACGGCGAACATCGATCTGCCAGCCTTTATCGATATATTTCTGGCGCATACGGCGATAGGCAATTTGAATTGCGTCGGATTTGACAGAAAGCTCGGCGCCAATATCGTAAGGCAACAATTCGGGACGTTGGGCCAGAACGACAGGGTAATCCTGATTGAAAATTTTCAACACACGCTTTAAAGCATCACCATCAGCCCAGTTCCCCTTGAAAAAGGTGCGCATTTGTGTCCACTTGGTAATGGTGGTATATTCGTCAACCGGTATATGACAGTTGAACAACACCATTAATCCCAGCGGCAGATTTACTTCCAATAAAGTGATACACGGCATCCAAAAACCGGTGCGCGTTTTCACATCAGGACGATCTTCCTTGTAAAGGAAATTCCACAATCCCTTCATGTTACGTTTGGGTGGTTTAAGCGTGACTGTTGCTTCTGCACCGTATGGGTGGAGAATAACTTCATAATCGGGAACTTCCGGCTCTTCGCGGTTGCCAAACGCGCCACCGTGTACGAAGGGAGCGTGTGCTATATCAAGACTATTCTCCAGGGCGCGCTCGTAATACACTGGCCACTCGAACTTCCCACGGATGACCTTAAAGCGCGGATCGTCGAAATGTGGTAATTCAGGCAGGGGTGGACGTTCTGCTTCTGGCAGATCACCCAAAAATGCCCAGATGTAACCGTATCGTTCAACCGTTGGGTACGCATCAACCCGCGCTTTCTTAGGGGGAACCAGGTCGGGATGGGCAGGAATTTTTGCACACGCACCATCTGCTTTATATTCCCACCCGTGGTATGGGCAGACAATACAATCACCGCTGATCCAACCGTCTGAAAGTGCACCACCACGATGCACACATAAATCGCTCAGCACGTGTGCTTTTCCATCCGAAGTGCGATAGATGACAAATTCCTGCTCTAAAGCGGTTACACGAACCGGCTTGTCTTTGACAACATGTGAGAATTCTAAAGGCCACCAGAAATTCATGAGCATGGAATTTCCTCCTTTCTTGGATCGGTTCGCTGTTACTTCCTCCGAACAACTATATGCTTTCCATTCAGAGGCTTTTTTTGAAGAAATGCCAGAATCAGTCTGGCAATTTGCCTGCGAATCTGCGCAGCCGGTCGAGACATCGGCATGTCCAGAAAAGAGCGACCTGTTGTATCGTCCAGCGGATGTGCAATAGAAAAGTGATTTGCGCCCTGGATTAGTACATCATATGCCTGACTTCCTGCGGACTCCTGATACGCTTCGTCAAACGTTTTCGCCACCGGATCGTCTGCTCTCTCCTCCATTCCGTATCGGATGCGGCTACCGGCAATGACTCCATCGCGATCGCCACGTAGGAGCAGGGTGGGCTTACTGGCAATCTTTAACACGGTGCCTGCCGCAAAGCCAAGCATCGTGGAAGCCATTGTGTGACCTGCATACGAAAAAACAGCCTTGACCTGATCAAAGAATTGTCCATTTTGGAGGGCTACTGTACCACCTGCAGAATGACCACCCAGAATGATATTGCTCAGATCTAATGCGCGATAGAGAGGGCTTTTCTCATCCTGGTTGAGTCTGGCCAGACAATCCAAAATCGGTTGAATGGCAGGGCAGGTAGGAGCACTGCCGTAGGTGTCGGGTCGCACTTTGGATAGATCAATACCGGGAGTAAGGCCAATAATACCGGGGAGGGTCTCTGCAACATATGTGTAAAGAACTGTTACTAAATTGGCATGTGCCAGTTTGAGTGCCAGCCAGTGATAGCTTTCGATGCCAATGTTAATGCCGTTGAAGAAGAGCACAATCGGCATAGGTGCATGAGACAGATCTGCCGGTATTATACCCGTCATGTACTCTGCTTGACTATCGGTACAACTAGCACGATAGTACACTTTCAGGTATAGCACGTTGAAAGGTTGACTGGCATTTGGTAAAGTGACGGCGTAGTACAGCGAACGAATCATGGCCTCTCCTGGTTATCCATAACCAACACGAGAGCAGTTTTTACCATCGACAAAGTGATGGTCTATGCAGCCAACATATAAACCCACACCTGATAAAGTTTTTCGTCCTGAACTATTTTCCAAAAACCCGCAATCTGCCCACTAACCTGGTCACTGACTTCTACAGCCGAAACGATTTGCCCTGGGTCGGCTACAGCCTCCCACTCAGTTAGCGCACCATAATGTTTTACATTACCTTGCATTCGACTCCGTGTGGCATCGATATCTTCATTAGTCACAGCGAAGTTTTCTAGCAATTCACCTGCTGGTGAGATCACTTGACAGAAGCCGCGAAAACATCGCGGCGAGGATACCGGCTCGATCACCGGAAATCCTTCAGAAACAGGACCGGCAACACCAAGTAACGTAGCGATCTGCTGATTGGCTAAAAAGAATTTTCCGCCCGTTACCTGCCGCCTGGAATTGAGCAGGATTGAGAAAGAGGTAAAATTACAGCCGAAACGCGGCCACATTCCACGTGCAGTAAGAACTCCCTCACACCACAAAAATCCACCGCCAATGACATCTGGCCCAAGGTAGTGACGTGCCCTGCCTACCGGTCTCAAATCGAACACAAATTCACCAACGCGCCTATTCATTATCGAGACAACTTCCTGGGCCTGGGGCGAAATCCCTTCTGCAATTTGCACAGGTTCACATATCTGAACAACCCGAATCACCTCTCCTTGAGGTTGCAACCGGCGGCGCTGACAAATGACACCCACGTATTCACCCGCTGGGGTGTATAAATATTCGCTCACAAGCCAGTCTCCGATAAAGGAAGGTGGTGTATTCATTGTTACTTCTACCGTCTGATGAATGACGCTTGATCACGTGTTAGGATTTGCTATTGCGTTGAAAGTTCATCTGTTTGCTCGAATTCCAGCACTCCAAACTGCGAGCCGATTCGCTGTCCGCCACGATACCAATGCTGAATGATCGCCTTTTGTTTCCCGTCCAGTGTTGTTACTTCACGCTGCCAGCAGCGCAGATGAGCTTCACGATAATAGAACTGACCGCTCAAAGCGCGACCACCACTGAGCGAATAGCTGCCGACAATCGCCGATTCCTCGGTTGCCCATGCCTGCCATTGATTCGTTACAAAACAGGCGCTGTGTGGGTAATCATTGAATGCACCGCCTGCTATCCGCATACATAGGATTTGCGGACTGCGCAATTCTAGCGCTTGAGAATATTCAAATTCACCTAATGATTGACCTGCCTGATCAAGGGCAGTGAGTATGCCGCGCCAGACACCTGAACGGTGCAAAAGGATCTCACCTCGGCCACAGGTAGGATCCTCGCTTAAGTCGTAGTGCGTTCCGCTGACCAGGGTAGGCTGCGGGTCAGGTATATTCTCTGGCACGCGATCGTTTTGCCCAACGACAACGTACATTAGATGCTCACCACGAGACATTTGGGCTAAAGAGAGTTGCAATTGGTCGCCAACGATCATTAAGAAAAATCGTTGGCTCAACCCAAGAGCAGGCCAGTAGGCGTTGGCATCAACCAGATTCTCGCTGAGCACTTCCGCATAGCCGATATTCGCTGGCCCTTCGTACAAACGATACCTATCCCGCTGTTCAATGAAGTAATGACCACTATGCTTGAATGGCCCAATGAAGGAGACATTGATGCGTATCCGCCCATCGCTCATCAATTGCACATGGCGGTAGTCAGATCCATTACCAAGGAATCTACCGAACGAATCAAACACCTCAGCGTTGCCTACCCAGCGTCCGAAACCCTGAAATTGCATAGTCGGCCTGGTCATAGTCATCAACAGTTAACCCTGCGTCAGCCTGTAAAACTGTTTTTGCTTAGGAGTGCTCTCAAAAAGAACCTTGAGATTGGTACCGGGCGGCTGTGGCGCAATGTAACGTCCTTCGACGAAGATCTCGAGAGTGGCTGTTGCAAATACCCACGGCGTGAGAACGTATGTACCATCAGAACGCGGCGTAATGCTAATCGTATGGTCTCTTCCTCTACCGTCAGGAACATTCAGGAATCTGCCTTTGGTTCGCGCCTCAGGATGGGTTGTCTGGAAGTAGAGAGCCAGCGTATCGAAGAACTGCAAAAGTTTGTAGTTATCGAGCAGAGCCTGGTCTTCAACCCAAGGCATTGACACAGGATCAGACCGCAGAATCTCCTTGAGGCGGTTCTGCCGTTCCAGTTCCCGAATCAGCATGGCATCGGCAGCAGGTTTGTACTCAGGAGGGATCTTGTCAATAAAGATGAAATCTGAAAGCCCATAACGCCCGTTGTATAGACCATACGTGTGCATTGAGGAGAGCAAGCCACAAAAAGGATGATATGCCTCATTGAAATCTGGTGAACCCTGGCTGGTTTGAATTAGGTAGGGCAAGGGCGTTTCGGTGAGATGATACGGCAAACCGGTGTCAGGTGATTGCTCACACCGAGAGTCAATCGCAGCCCAACCTTCGTCATGATGCTCGACAACATAGATCACCAGATCGCGAGGAACAGGAGATTTGAACTCCGAATTGCCAAACGCCCGAGCCAATTGACCACAAGTACGAGCATGGTCAACTTGCTCGATAACAAAGCGAGGAAGACCAGATGGTGCAGATTGAACAATCATAGTCGAGCTTCCACTCTCACGAATGAAGAGAACACCTATATGCGCCAAGGTTGTTGGATTCTCACGAAATCCTGGATTTGAAAGACGTAAGTCTTTCCATTCTGCAACTTGTGGGTGATAATACGTCGGGTATTAGGGTCCAGGAAGTAGTGGTTATTGAAAACTAAAGTATTTGAGACTTTACTGTCAATGACGAAGACGTAGTTAAAAGGAGTCAGTTCTGTACCTTCTAAGCTAAGCTGGTCACTGACTGCCCAGCAGTATTTTCCTTCTACGAAGATATCGGTGTGAAAGACTGTCTTACCAACCTCATAGAGGTTTTCAAAATCCTCCATCAGATGCCATGACTTGCCAACCTCATTCCAATACACGTCCATGTGAACCGCAGCGGCTTCGATAAACTCTCCTCTCGGGCTGAAAGTCTTGCATAAACCTTCCCAGCGTCCCATAAAGCATTGATAGGGAATGGTTGAAGAGGGGTCGCCATAATTTTTCATACTCATATGCTCCTCACGCCTGAAAATGGTGTATCTCCTGTTTAAGTGCTAATTTGATACTTAAAGCGATCACCGCGATAGCGCGCTTGCAGAAATTCAATAGGTTCACCGCTAGAACTGAAGACCGTGCGTTGAATCATCAGTACTGGACTACCGTGCGGTATTTGAAGTAATTGCTCATCTAGCTCTGAAGCAGCCACTGCTTCTATGGTACGCAGGGCACGACTATTATGCATTTGTGGTAAATGGCTTATGTAATTGAGCGAACCTCCTTCGAGAAGTGCGTTTTCGTTAATTTCTGCGGCAAGCGCTTCAGGCAAGAACGCAATATGGTGTCCAATAGGCTCGTCGTCAGCCAGGCGTAGACGCCGGATACAGAAAACACGAGTGTCTGACGGCACGTTAAGTTGGGTTGCTATTTCCCTGGGAGCTTCCGTAAAATACTTTTCAATAACCCGCCAACCAGGGCGAATACCCATGGAGAGCATGTATTCGGTCAACGTATGTCGTGCTTGCGGACTGTGAGTCATTTTGGGCGGGGCCACGAATGTTCCTCGTCCACGTTCACGCAAAAGCAAGCCCTCATGAACCAGATCACTGAGCGCTTGTCGAACAGTAATGCGGCTCAGCCCAAACATTTTTTGTAGTTCCTGTTCAGAGGGTATCAAATCGTTCGGCTTCCATTCCCCACTCTCGATTTTCTCAAGTAGGATCTGTTTAAGCTGGTAGCGAAGCGGCAATAGCGAAGTACGGTCAATAGATGTCATAACGCTCTCCTGAAATGTTATAACATTATAACAATAATACATGAAATGAAAGTGCATGTCAAGGCCTTGCAGGCCCATGTAGGACGTTTCGAGGAGATAGGAATGAGCGATAGGGGTGAGTTCCCGACCTGCCCTAAGCAGTGCGTTGATACCGCGATCGATGGTTTCAGCCTCCCACCACAGGACGCAGGTCGGTGACCTTACGCTTTCAGGCAAAGACGTGCGTCGAGAACCATCGTAAGCGAGTGCATGACGTTCGTCAGTGCCTCGCCGGCTCTATAAATTCGACCGGATTTTTTTCAAGGTTCAATAGGATATTGCACTAAAAAATACCAATCCGAAGGTAATTACTCCGCGCTCCGTATATGGGGGAAACTATGACTCAACAGCCTCATGGTCTCCTGACGATGTTGGCAAATTGAAAGGGGATAATTTCCAGAGAGACAGACCTGTCGCTTCGTGCATAACACGCTGGACAGGTACGCCATCATAAGCAGCCAGGGTAAATTCGACGGCAAATGCAGTAGCACGAGCAGCATGACCACCGATCAGGGAAATACCGTTGGGTGCGGTTTCGTCACGAAATGATACAACAAGATGGATGTGGACATGTGGCTCGGAATCAAGCCATGAAATTGTTCCATGACCTGCCACAATTTCCATTGGACGGGCAAAAAAGAGAGGTGGTTTGCGAATTTTGCGGACAAAGTCGTATTCGACGAACTCTACTTCCGTCAATCCACCGAGCAAATCCAGCGTCGCTGCAAAGATTTGTTCTTGTTGCGCAATCCTCGCAAAGGCGGTATGCAAGGACTCGCCTTCCGTTAACGTTCCCATGAATACCCGTATCGCTCGTGTATTGATGTGGGTAAGAGAAATCATGCCGGGAGTCTTCCTTATTTTTACTTTCCAAGAAAATCTTTCGCCCCGTTCAGCACCAGAGTTTGGGCAACTCCTAAAATCATGGTAGCACCGCGAGCGATCTGTTTTTCCACTTCAGCTTTTGTCGTAGCAGTGATTCCTACAGCGATACCGACTTGTTTACAGATAGCAATGGCCTCGTCTATCTTCTCTTGAACTTCAGGATGATTCGGTCCATCGCTAAAACCCATCTTGAGCGCGAGATCGCGTGGCCCGATCACAACAGCATCTACCCATGGTTGGGAAATCATCGCTTCTAGGTTTTGGAGTAAATCAGGGTCTTCGAACTGCAAGATGACCATTGTCTGCTCATTGGAAAATTCAACGTATTGAGACGCTTTTCCGCTGTAGGCCATATATCCAGAAGCCCTTGATACACCAATGCCCCGCTTTCCAACAGGTGGGTACTTTACGGCTTCGATCAGCATTTCTACTTCAGTCTCACTTCGTAGATCTGGCATCATGACACCTACCATACCGGCATCAAGATATTGCAAAACCAACTTTGGGTCTTTGGAACCAATTCGCACCAAGGGGGTCATGCCGGTTAGCTCGCAAACACGAATAACACTGACAGACCGCTCGGGATGCAACAAGCCATGTTCAGCATCAAGGATGTAATAGTCAAAACCTGCCAGGCCAAACAGCTCTGCCAGTTGCGGATCATCGGAAGAAGAGATGATGCCGACAGCCACCTGACCTGATCTCAACTTTAGTTTGAGGCGGTTTTGCTGAATGAACATTACCATCTCCGAAATGATTTTACCTGTGGGTAATTGTTCGATTTAAATAACACATTTCGCTCGAAGAAATTCGAGTTCTTCATCACTTTTACCAAGTAAAATTTGATAAATCTCTTTATTGTGCTGACCAAGTAAAGGTGGTGGTGTGTAACAATCCTCGTAGGTATCTGAAAGCTTAATGGGGTTACCAGGCATCTTAGTAGAGCCACCGAGGGGATGATCTACTTCAATGACCATGTTACGTGCAATAACCTGTGGCTCTGATAGTGCCTGGGCGAGATTATTAACCGGTGCACAGGGAATACGTTTGCTCCGCAACAGCTCAAGCCAATATTTTTGGGTATTGGTGGAAAATATCTCATTTAGTCGCCGGTTAATAAGATCTCTATTCTTCCAGCGCCCTGGTTGCGCTTTGTTTTCTTCGGTATCGATATCCGGAGCATCCACAACTTCCATGAGGGCATCCCAAAAGGTATCGGTAATCACTGCAATAATGATATATCCATCAGAGCAGCGAAATGTATCGTAAGGTACGTGGACAAAATGGGCATTGCCGAGCTTATCGGGGATTTCGCCGGAGAGAAAATACATAGTAGCCATATAGTTTAGTAAACTTATCTGGGCATCGAGCATAGAAATGTCAACATGCTGTCCGCGACCGGTCACGTGACGAGCTTGCAAAGCGGCCAGTACGCCGATCACTGCCATCAATCCGCCACCTAGATCGCCGATGGGAATTCCGGATCGCGTAGGCGGGCCATCCGGTTGACCGGTGATGCTCATGCCACCTCCCATCGCTTGAGCAACTATATCGAAGGCTGGCAGATGTCGGTCAGGACCTGTTTCGCCGAAACCGGTAATTGAACAGGTAATAATTCTTGGGTTGATTTGTGATAGGTGAGCGTAGTCTATCTTCAACCGTTCAGGGACGCCTGCGCTGAAATTATTGAGGACAATATCAGATAATTCGACCAATTCATAAAAAATTCGTAGCCCTTCCTCGCTTTTTAAGTTCAAGGTGATACTTTTCTTGTTCCGGTTGAGCGTCATAAAATAAGCTCCGAAACCGTTCAAGCTATTCTTGGGGTCTTTCTCCAGTAAACGACGGGTTCCTTCACCTGTCACAGGCGGTTCAACCTTAATCGTTTCTGCACCGAGATCGGCAAGCATCATTCCAGCGTATGGGCCACTAAGCATGTGGGTTAGGTCGAGAACGCGAATTCCATGCAAGGCTTTCATAACCTTCCTTCTAGAAAACTCTCGAGTGCGAAAAAGCTGGCCTACGGCCTGGCTTTTGGTACGCCGATGTCATATCGAAACAGCTTGAGCGGTACGCACGGGGTCTGTACCGAAATTGTTACGCACATACTGATACATTTTGGACGTAGCAAACCAAAACACCAGCCAGGAAATAGCATTGATAGATTGCTCAAACCATTGTAAGGCTATAGTCTGCTCCATACGAGCCATGCCATTGAGAACAAAAACGCCAATTAAGTTAAGGATAAGCAGCCAACCTGCCAGTGGCAAGTTTTGGCGAAAGGCAAAGATGATAAGCAAGACTCCTGTCACAGTGGTTGCCAGCACCATGACGCTCAGCAGGAGACGCTCCCAGGCAGGAGAAGATGGGTACGCTATGTAAAGAGAGATGGATCCCACAAAGGTCAGGGCAATCAGAATGGCGGGAGGAAGCCAGGCATGGAATGTCTTCTGCTGACGTACCATGCGAGAGGTCTGCCAGACGCTCCAGGCAATAAGTGTGTAGCCTGGCGCCATCAGAATAAACAGTGCGTCATCAAGCAAAGTCAGGTTAACCTGACTTTGCGAGAGCGCCATAACGAGCTTCCAGCTTGCTTTCGACAGCCCTCCTGCCACTGTTAAAAGGACACCTACTGCTGCTACCCGTCCCTGGTGTGGATTGATATGCGCTACCATCCGTACAACGAAGTACAGTCCGATAGCAGCAAACAGAACCGGCAAAAAGTCCACAAGCGCTAAGGAGAGAGTGTAGGTTTCCATCCTAGCCCCCTATCGTTGTTCGTCAGACCAAAAAATCTCCGCGCCGTCAGTACACTAGCCAGGCAAAGCATAACTTCGCCTAGATTGCCGATATAAAATGTGTCGCCCATACCCAGTCCGGCAGCGATGAACATCAGCAATGCTCCGACTGCCAGCCACCACCAACCAGACTTGCGCCACAGAACAACTCCCCACAATATAAGTAGGAGTATTGTCAACAAAGCCGGAATGGGAGGCCCTCTTAACCCACCTTCGTTTGTATAACGTAACGTGTCCATTACAACACGCGGCTGCAGATCGAGTGCTAGAACATCTTCATAGACCCCCAATCCTATGAGCAAGGTAGTGAGAACGCAGATAAGAACGTGACTCATTCTTCTCTGTGTCCAACCTACTCCGGCCCGACGCAGAATACCAAAGCCAAAAATGATCAAAAAAGGCGTGGCGATGCCGTGCACCAGGTATCGGCTGGCGTTGAGCGTCTTCAGGAGCGCACCTTCTCCGATGAAGCGACCCAAGAAAATGATCAGCGTATCATAAGCCAATCCGGCAAGGACGATGATCAACAACAGGACATACGACGTTCGTCCGTGACGATAGATCTGTAGCGCCTGCCATGTAAAATAGGCAAAGGTCAATACGATGACGAAGTAAAGCAAAGTTAGCATTTTGTTCTCTCCTTTGTGGTGCGCTCAATCCGCAGCTCCTACCAGAAAAGTGCGAAGTATTTGCGCAACTTCTAAGGCATTTTGATCACAAAGATAGGGACCGGCGCCTGGAATAATACGAATTTGCCCGTTTTTCAGGAGCGAATAGGCAAGTTCTGCTGAATCTCGAAGTGTATCGTATTCACCGCTTATAATCATGGTAGGTTGCTGCAGAGCAGATAATTGTTGTTCGACCGGTTGCTCAAAAACCGCCTGATAGGCTCGTTGAGCTACTCTGCGCGCCATCTGGGTGAGCAATACCTCACGGTGCACAATCTCAAGTGGCAGTGAAGGATCACGTTGGCGAATGCGATGCCAAACGGTCGTCAGGTGTGTTCCATCTTCAACAAGTTCTATCGGTTTCAGGCTTGCTCTTAGTCGATCCTTTTGGGCTTCGCTGAGTAGCGGCGGGCCAGAAAGTACTACCTTCCGGACAAATTCAGGCTGGGTATAAGCCATCTGGACAGCAATTGCCGCCCCTGTATGATGACCGAATATGTAGCAAGAGGGAACATCCAGTGCTTCTAGCGCTGCATGAAGTGAGGAGGAAAGAAATTCAATAGAGAATCCATCAGGGGGAGGAAACGAATTTCCAAATCCGGGCGTATCAGGAGCAATGGTGTGGAAGTCATCGGCGAGCAAACTCATCAGACGTTCAAACATTTGTCCTGAGCTGGCTGTTTGATGCAACAGTACCAGCACAGGTTGATCAACCTGCCTGAGTTGTCGGTAGTGAATTTGCCCGTATGGTGTATCTGCGTAGCCATTACGAATAGTTGACATTTTTACACTCGAAACATTATAATGTTATAACATTATATAGCGTAATATGAAGACAGATAGCGAACGAACACGACAACCTCTCACCAGCAAATGGCCCGTTGACCTGACTGATGTTACGCCGTGAGTAGAGTGAATATGGCTTTGAGACCGATCTATATGTTATAATGTTATAACATTTGAACGGCCTTGTCAAGACATAGTCCACGTATGGTTCGCGGCAATCGTATGTGCAGAAAGGAGATTCTACGATGCCAGACCAACTCGGTTATCGCAAAAAGTTTGGCGTGATCATCCCCAGTACGAATACGATCGTAGAGCCTGATTTTTACCGTATGACGGTGCCAGGTGTAACAGCGCATATTTCGCGCATTCACATTCGTAATCAGGACTTGAGCAGTGATGAAGCGTTTGTAAATCTGCTGAAGCAAATTCGCATGGAAATCAAGTATGCTATAGAGCGAGTGCTAACCGCCGAACCCGATTACATGGTAATGGGCATGAGCGCCGAAACCTTCTGGGATGGCGTGGAGGGGAATCGCAGATTTACCAAAATGATTTCCGATTGGGCTGGCGGCCTGCCCGTGGCCACCGGCGCCGAAGCCTGTGAGCGTGCACTTAAGGTGTTCGGTGCAAAGAAGATTGGCGTCGTAACCCCGTATCAACCAATCGGCGACAACAACGTCGTGCGATTCTTCAATGACCTGGGCTTTGAAGTGACAGCTATTAAGGGGCTTCGCTGTCCAACAGCGGTCTCTATCGCTCATGTAACCCAGGATGAATTGCGCCGTGCGCTTATAGAGGTCAATAAAGATGTTGATGCACTAGTCCAGGTCGGCACAAACTTGAGCATGGTCAGTCTTGCCGACGAGGCCGAGCGCTGGCTAGGTAAACCGGTTATTGCGATCAATGCGGCAACATGGTGGATGGCCCTACGTGATAACGGAATTATGGATAAGGTGTACGGATGCGGAACGTTGCTGCGGGAATACTAATACCAATGCTGTCAAGCAGAACCAGGTATCATCGCGAGAGCGTTATATCCCACAATATTCCGCGATGGTCGGGGCACGGCATTGCCGTGCCTCTACAGGCGGTATCGGGGATCGATCAGCGCACACCTTCTAAGACCACGCTCAGGTGTCACGCACTTGCGTGCGGCGCGCCAGCACAGGATCGATCAGCGCACACCTTCTGAGATCACGCTCAGGCACGACATCCTACAAACGGTTCGGCAATCGTCGGCGCACGGCTGTAGTTGTAGGGGCAAGGAGCTGTCTTTACCCTTGCCCCAGCAACACCCGATAGATAACACGGATCAGCGTGATGCCCAGGTTAACGAAACTCTCAATCCTCTTACGTTCATTGCACATTGCCAGCGCATAAACGCCGAATGCCTGTCCCAACTGCACCAGCAGCGGTGAACAGTTCTCAAGACGGATAGCGGTTAGATTATGTTCGTCGTTCGGGCTGACCGATTTTTCGTATCTCGAGCGCAAAACCGGCGATCTCGTTGGTGCGATTGGCAATCACTTCGTTGATGCTCATGTTATGTTATGGCTTGTGTCTACAACATGCTATGGTATGCACTGCGTTTCGAGTAGATGTGTCGCCTGCACAAAACGCCCATGTATTACGCTGCACGTTCTTCCGGTATGCGGGCACTAAACATGGTATAATAATGGTGTCCCGACCGGTTTTCCCTGAGGAGGATCATTTGTGAGCCGGCGCCTCGATATTGTGCTGCTTGTGCTGGACACCCAACGTTACGACAGACTTTCGTGCTACGGCTATCCTCGACCGACCTCACCCTACCTCGATGAACTTGCGGCTGACGCCACACTCTTCCGTCGTGTCTATACCACTGCACAGTGGACGATCCCATCACACGCTTCGATGTTTACCGGTCTCTATCCTTCGGAGCATGCAACTAACCAATCGGCGGCGGTGCTCCCTTCTGGCATTCCGACGCTGGCGGAACGCCTGCGTGAAGGTGGGTATATGACGGCTGCATTCTGCAACAACCCGCTGGTGGGCGTTGTTAACAACGGGTTGCGGCGCGGCTTTGAGAGTTTTTTGAATTACAGCGGCCTGCTGACCTCGCGTCCGAATCAGGCAGGCGCACATCCAGGACTGATCGGGCGCTATCGGCAGTGGTTTAAGGGGCGTTTAGCAATGCTCCTTGACCGCATTCAGAACGCATTTGCGCATTCTGAACTGCTGCTGGAATTTGCGTTTACGCCATTGATGGTGCCAATCTGGCAGACGGCGCTTAGTTTTAAGGGTAACACACCCAAATCGCTCAACGATGCTGCACGTCTGCTGATCGAACGGCGCGGCGTTGAGCCGAATCAGCCTATTTTTGCCTTTATCAACCTGATGGGTGTTCACACACCGTACCATCCGGATCGGCGGATGCTCGAACGGTTTGCGCCAGAGGTGATCCGTGATCGGGAAGCGGCGCGCTATGTGCGTCGGTTCAACGGCGATGTGTTCGGCTGGTTTGCCCCGTTCTCTGGGATAGATGAGCGGTATCATCACGTGCTTAGTGATGTGTACGATGCCGAGGTTGCCACACAGGATGCCCATCTTGGCGTGTTCCTACGCCGCATGCGCGAGAGCGGCGCCCTTGACCGTACCCTGCTGCTAATATGTGCCGATCACGGCGAACACCTGGGTGAAAAAGGTCTTGTCGGGCACATGATGTCGGTCTACAACGAACTGATCCACGTTCCACTGATAGTGCGTGATCCGGTGGGTGACTTTCCACGTGGTGCAGTAGTTGATCACCCGCTATCGCTGCGACGAGTCTTCCACACCCTGCTAAGTGCCGCTGGGATTGCCGGCGGCATCGAGCGTGATCTTTCACTGGCGCAATCGCCTGCTGCTGATCCTGATAGTGGCATAGTCTTCAGCGAGGCAGAACCGCCGCAAAACGTTTTGGGAATTATGCTACGACGACGGCCTGATCTTGTGCATGTGCGCCGCTTCGATCAACCGCGTCGTGCAGTGATTAGCGGTTCGCACAAATTGATTCAGATCGGCGAAGACCAGGTTGAGCTGTATGATGTCGATGCTGATCCCCGCGAAACAGTTGATTTGGCAGCAATCTTGCCAGAAAGAGTCGAAGAACTGCAGGCGAGCCTCAGTGCTTTTCTGCGTCGCACCAGTACTACGGCACCGCTCATCCAACGCACTGAGGAAGTGGATGATCCGATTGTGCAGCGACGTTTGAGAGAGCTGGGGTATCTTGAATAACGACCATGTATCCTCCTGTTGATCCAGTTATCGTTCAACTTGGTCCACTGACGCTGCGCTGGTATGGCGTGCTGATCATGGCTGGCGTTATACTGGCAGCATGGGTTGGTGCCCGCCATATTGAGCGCCGCGGGCTAGATCGCGACTCAGTGTGGGATGTGTTGCTTTGGGTTCTGATCCCCGGATTGATCGGCGCACGCCTCTACTATGTGTTCGTTCAGTCACCGCGTGGGCCAGAGGGGTTGGGACGCTTTCTAAGCAATCCGGCGAGCATTCTGGCAGTATGGGAAGGGGGGTTGCACATTTTCGGTGGGTTCATCTTTGGTGCGCTCGGATTATGGGCGTTTGCACATATACGGAAGGCGCCACTTCTCGTGTATGCCGACGCGACTGCACTCGGTCTACCCCTGGGCCAGGCAGTTGGACGATGGGCAAACTTTATCAACCAGGAGCTTTATGGGCCGCCAACGACCCTACAGTGGGGGTTGCGTATCGACGCCGAACATCGTATCGGTCCGTACCGCGACCTGGTTGCATTCCCAGAAACGACCCGCTTCCATCCGCTGTTTCTGTACGAATCGATCTGGAACCTGATTGGCTTCGTGGTCATTTTTTCCATCTGGCATCGCTATGGCGACCGGCTGCGCGATGGAGACATCCTGTTCATGTATCTGTTGTGGTATCCACTGGGACGCTTCTTTATCGAGTTTCTCCGTACTGACTCCTGGTTTTTTCCCGGAACGCCGTTCAATGTTGTACATATTCTTTCGCTCATTGCAGTTGTTGTCGCATCCGTGTTGCTCTACCGCCGATACCGATATTCAACAGGAAGTGCTAAAGCCGAATCATGAGCTCTTCTCCCCGTCTCATCATTCTCGGCCTCGACTCCGCCGAGCCATCGCTTGTGTTCGATCGCTGGCGTACTGATTTGCCCACCCTTAACCGTCTGATGGCGGAGGGGGTCTACGGTGAACTGGAAAGTTGCATCCCGGCGATTACCGTTCCTGCCTGGAGTTGCATGATGAGCGGGCGCGATCCGGGTGAACTTGGCGTCTACGGGTTTCGCAACCGCGTTGACCGCTCTTATGGTCGCATGGTAGTTACCGATAGCCGTGCGATCCGGTTTCCGCGGTTGTGGGATATTCTTGGTGAGGCAGGATGGCGTGTGGCGGTGATCGGCGTTCCCGGAACCTATCCACCGTCTGTTGTGAATGGTGCGCTAATCTCTTGCTTTCTTGCACCGTCGACGGCTGTGAACTATACCTTTCCTCCGACACTCGCGGAGCGCATTGACTCCTGGATTGCGAAAGTGACACCGGGACGCTCATACCTACTTGATGTTCCTGATTTCCGCTCCGATGATAAAGAGCGCATTGTGCGTGACATCTATACGATGTGTGATCAGCGCTTCGCGGTTGCCGCAGCACTAATTGAGGAAGAGCGTCCTGATTTCCTCATGCTGGTTGATATGGGGATTGATCGGATTCATCATGCGTTCTGGAAACATATGGATCCACAGCATCCATTGTTTGTTCCCGATTCGCCCTTTGCCGAGACGATTTACGCATACTATCGCTACGTAGATGCGCAGATTGCCACTTTGCTATCATGCTGCGACCGTCAGACAGCAGTACTGGTGGTATCCGACCACGGTGCGCGTCCGTTGATGGGTGGCGTGCGGATCAATCAATGGTTGATCGCGCAGGGTGAGTTGATATTACGCACAATGCCTGACGAGCCGACCAGCCTCGATCAGGCAGACGTTGACTGGTCGCGTACCCGCGCCTGGGGTGCAGGTGGTTACTACGGACGCATCTTCCTCAATGTGCGCGGGCGTGAGCCGCAGGGCGTTATTCCGACAGCAGAGTATGAACATGTGCGCGCTGACCTTGCGGCGCGCCTGGAAACGATGCCTGGTCCAGATGGTCATCCACTCGGAAACAGGGTCTTTGTGCCCCAGCGCCTCTATCGCACTGTACGCGGTGTTGCTCCCGATTTGATCGTCTACTTCAGCGATCTTGCCCGGCGGGCAGTGGGAACGGTAGGCGGCGATGGGATATTCACGCTAGAGAACGATACCGGCCCCGATGATGCCAACCACGCCCAACGCGGGCTATTCATCTGGCACGACCCACAGCGCCCCGGCGGTGGACGGCGATTCGATAATGTGCAGATTTACGATATACTGCCTACCCTGTTAAGACGGTTCAACATATCGATCCCTGAGGGACTGCGCGGGACGGCGCTGGAATTGTGATGAGTTTATGCTGTTGATACCCTCACAAGGCTTCATATTTATTTGCTTCTAACGTTGCACTCTCTCTGCGGTGAGTAGGTACAGTTGACTAAAAATTAGAATGGTCTTGGTGTTTCTCCTAGCTCCACTGAAATCCACTTGAGTTCAGTGAAATGCTCTATCGAGTATTTGCCGCCACTGCGGCCAATGCCAGACATACCATATCCACCAATTGGCGCCATCGGATCTGATTGGAATGAGTGCGCTCCAAGATGAACCGCGCCACAGCGGATCTGACGCGCTGCGCTCAAACCACGCTTCAGATCATTGGTAATGATGCCGGCGCTCAGCCCGTACTGGCTTTCGTTGGCAATGGTAATCATTTCCTCAAGAGAAGTGGCTTCGGTGACCAGCGCTACCGGCCCAAAGGTCTCTTCTTCCCAGCATTCGCCCAATCGTGGTGGGTTGTAAACCACAGTTGGCTGAAAAACCAGGCCGTGATGCACATCTCCACCGGTCAAGATTTGCCCTCCACTCTCTCTGGCCGCCTGCACGTGGCGCATCACTTTCGCTAAAGCGCGTTGATTTATAAGCGGACCATAAGCGGTACGCTCGTCACGCAAATCGCCCAAGTATAGGCTAGCAGCTTTCTTCGCTAGAGCATTGGCGAAGGCGAGGCCATGTGGTGCCTCAACGATGATCCGCGAACTCGACATACAGATTTGTCCACCGTGAGTGAACGCACCGACCGCGGCAATTTCGGCTGCTTCCGCCATATCCATATCACTCAATACCAGGAGAGGATTTTTTCCTCCCAGTTCTAATTGCAATCGTTTCATTGTTTGAATTGCAATCTGACCGACCCTAATGCCAGTAGCCGTTGATCCCGTGAATGCCACACCATTTACTCCAGGATGCTTGAGAAGCGGCTCGCCACATTCTGGCCCAAAGCCGGTCACGACATTGAAGACACCAGCCGGTAATCCTGCTTCGTGCAAAATTTTGGCGAATTCTACTGCGATCAGCGGGGTTTCTTCCGATGGCTTGGCAATCACGGCATTACCGGCCCCAAGCGGAAAAGCGGTCATTTTTGCTAAAAGCGCCAGTGGCGCATTGAAGGGTGAAATCACGACAACTACGCCCACCGGTTCTCGTACCACCATTGAAAGACGATGCGGCTTTTCATTCGGCAACGTATCTCCGTAAAGCCGCCGCACTTCACCGGCTGCTGCACGTAAAACTGAGGCAGTATACAGCACTTCATATCTTGCTTTGACAATCGTGGAACCGCTTTCATCAATAAGCAAATCGAGCAAACGGTTGTGATTTACCTCCACTGCTTCAGCACATTCAAGCAACGTGCGCTCCCGCTGGGTAGGTGGCAAAGACGACCAGTATGTGAAGCCTGCTCGCGCTGAGGAAACCGCAACTTCTACATCGGCCTCTGTTCCACGAGCAGCATAACCGAGAATCTCGCCGTTTACAGGAGCAATGCTGGGGAACGTTTCGCCTCTCTTAGCAGGGGTCTCCTGTCCATGAATGAAATGTCCATACGTTTTCATAGACGACTCTCCCAAGACAGAGGCAGGATCATTTCACAAGGTGAGCTGCATTGTTTATATTCGATCTTCCAACATGCTTGCTCGCAACAGATATGCCCGCGCTCGCATCGGATCTTTGGCAGTCTCTGAGAGGATTTGGTTTCTGCGCTTCCGCTCTGCTTCATCGCTCATTACCATGCTCGTGTACTGCTGATCGGTATAAAGCTGCACCGACTCCATCGCATATCGCCGACGCTCTTCGGCATAGACGTCGAGAAGGGTATCCGGTTCTCCGTTTTGTATCCGATAAAATTTATCGGCTAAATTGGCAGCATCATGAATACCACTATTCATACCCATTCCACCGGCAGGATTATTGTTGTGTGCGGCATCGCCGACTAAAATGACGCGTCCAACCCGAAACGTATCGGCGACGCGCTGGTGAACGCGATACAGTTGCGTCGTCTTGATATTGAAGGAAGGCAACTGGCCGAAGAAATTCTCCATACGTGCCCGCAGATTTTCCTCTCGTAAAGCTACTGCTTCATCTTCGTCATTTGTCATCCGAAACACGACGCGCACGATGTCGGGCAAATTCAGAATAATGACCCATTCTTGTGGGTCAAAGATGTAGCACACTGGCGCTGCATCGGGGAATAGAGAGCTAATCTTAAGATCGCTACCGATCAGTAAGAAGCGATCTTCGTATGTTTTGCCCTTGAAGCCGATGTTTAGTCGCTTGCGAACTGTGCTGTGAGAGCCATCTGCTCCAACAAGATACGCACCCTGACGTTCAACGATCCCAAATGCAGTAGCAAACTGTGCGGTCACATAGGTTCCGTGATCGGTAAAGTCTATCAGCTCGTGCCCCATGTGAACGCTACCTGCTGAGGTAGCTTCGACGGCGGGTTTCAAAATGCGCGTAACAATGTGTTGTGGACATTGCAATCGATATGGGAAAGGTGTATCGCCAGCAATATGGGCATAATCGAATTCGGCAATTAACTGCCGAGGCCAGCGTTCCCAGTACTGCAGACGGTTCACCTTATATCCATGTTGAATGACCTCTTCTGCAACGCCCCATTCATGGAACAACTCCAACGTTCTGGGATGAAACGTACTAGCGCGAATTTGCACGTTGAGTTCGGGATCTTTCTCAAAGACCTCAGCCGGAATACCCTTCCGCGCCAATGCCAATGCAAGCGAAAGACCAACCGGACCTGCACCCACAATCAATATGGGAAATTGTGTACTTATCGTGTTCATGGTGAACAATCAGGCTTTCAGCTTTCATTCTCGCTCTTCGGCGTGCAAAATACGTACCAGTCGTTCACGCATAGGTACGCCCACCAAACGGTCTGCTAATACGTTGGCCGGGTCTTTTTCTACGATCGTGCGACGTAGCAATATATCGCGTTGTTTGATCGCAGCGCGCTTCTCAGCATCTAAGGGCTGCGCATGTTTGACAAACTCCACCCACTGGCGAACGTATTGCAACATGATCGGCTCCACAACCGCTCTAAAATCCTCGAAAGGCAGCAGACCACAAATTGCGATCGGTGAGAGCGTCGAGCGGGTGTACAAATGAACTGGCGTGAAGGTCTTATAGCGTGGATTTCGGCGTAGGGCAATCCAGGTCTCATTCATTGTTTCATGATATTGGTTCAGATGGTCGAAACTCAGTGGAGGGTCGTAGCGGGGAAGGAAGTCCACGTAGCAAAAGACATCTGGCGCAGTTCCTAATGCTAGTCCCAAATGTGGGACATCTGTTTCTTCATTCATCCAGCAGGTAAGATGAATGTTGGTAAAGCCTGTCTCCGGCCTTCCTATCCACGAACGGACAATCCAGTCTATCTTCTCGCCCGTATAAGTGTGTATATTGCCAACGATATTTCCTTGAGGATCTGGGATTTGCTGAATATCTTTGCACTTCAAATCTTCGCGCACATGTATGCTTGTATGGATGATTTCCCATGCCCGTTCACGGACATTCAATAGGTAGCGAAACGTTTCAGTGTTATCAACAGGAGCATGCGCATCTAGCACATCAGCCAGATTTTGTGCCGTATCTGCCGTCATCTTTCCATCCTTTCTTTTTCAGGGATCATGAAATTATTGGCTGTGCCAGTCTCCATGGTCTGCTATTCAACAGATGCGTGCGATAAGATATCATCTTGTTGGCTGCCGCTGCCGGAGAAATAATGGCTAACTTAAGCCCGTCATTTTGTGTCATTGTGACAATCGGAGCGTTGATGTTACCATCGAAGGGACGATTGCGCCATTCTGTCCACAGTGTGAAATCTTCGGTAATAGCATAGATGGCGCTTGCAGTTGAACTGGCCACCAGGATGTTCATTCTGTTTTCGGCAGCGCGCTCCCTGAATCCTAATGTTATCTCCCACTCCTCTAAAACCTGTGTGGGCACAGCTACTACTTCAACGCCTTGCAATGCTGCCAGACGAAACGTTTCCGGATAAATCGCGTCATTCCCCACAATCAGCGCTATGCGTCCCCATTCACAATCAAATACGTTTAATGCGTTTCCTAACCTGGACCATGGGTGTCTACCACAAGGGTGTAGCTGGGGCTGTTTCAGTACCACTCCGTGTTGATTAAATAATATGCCCGTATGGGTCCCGTCTTCCACAATTGAAGCGGCAATGTAACAATTCCCTGCTACAGCCTGAAGCACACGAATCATCTCAGAGGAGAACTCCTCTGCATAATCGAATGTGGTGATATGAAATAACTCCGGCAGCACGATAAGTTTTGCTCCCGCTGCTACGGCTTCGGCAACCTTTTGTATGGCAAACGCAAGTGCTTCCTGCCCTTTACCTGACACCTGGACAACCCCTGCTAGTACATCCGGCGCTCCACTCTTGTAGTAACTCTCTTGAGGAGGTGACCCTAGAGGGGTATACAATTCAGGGCGTCGGCTCAGGAAAATATCCGTACCATCAGGTCGCAGCTTATTTTCCGCCTCGCGTGGATCAATATCGGCGAAAATTACTGCTTCACCCCGCATTGGCGCTTTTGCCAGGGTCTTACCATCGGGGGCAACAATTTGACTTTCTCCTGCCCCTTCAAGAAATTCGGGAGCAATCTTCAATCGCGCTGCAACTGTTTCGCGTAGTTCTTCAGGGACAAGTGAACCGACCTTATTGGCAGCAGCGACAAACACTTTATTCTCCGCTGCACGCACCGGAATGTGTAGTGAAGACTCATCAAGCGCAAATGAGTTCAGGCTATTGAGCAGCAGGTGTGACCGTCGAATAGCGAGCGAGCGCGCTACTTCAGGGATAACGCCGTCCATACAGGCATACATTCCTAACCGTCCATATTCAGTCTCTATCACAGGAGCAATGTCAGTAGCGGGAGTCAAAAAGTTGTTCTCATTTCCCATTAAGACTTGCTTGTCATTCATGGCACAAATCTGCCCACTCGGGTCGAACAGGATATTCGTACCCGTGACCTTGCCGTGCTCCCGACGCATAGTGACATTGACCTTGATATAGCAGCGATACAACTTGGCTTTAGCTGCGATAGCCTGCAAAAAGGAGTCATTCGGCGCAACCGATACAGCGTAGCAGTGTTCAGGACTTTCATACCAGGCAAGGTGATTGATAAATTCTGGCAGCACCATGATGTTCGGTCTGACCTTCCCTGCCTGGTCAATCATTCGCAGACAGGTTTGCAAATTAGCAGTCAGATCTGTACTTACACCAAATTGGACTGCTGCCACCCGAACTCGCGACTCCATAGCTAACAGTCACCTCTCCTGTCATTTATAGATACCCTATTGTCATTTGACCGGTAGGCTAGGGAGAGAGGTTACTTTCCTTTCCTCAAAGCAATTCGTTCTTGCTGGTTGGGACAAGACGGTACTTTACCCCTACGATTACTGAATGACCTGCGTGCTGCCCATTATTGCCCGAACATGGTCGCGGATTGCAGGATATATCTCACTCGTACCTGCTTTAGCAGAATGTTTCGGAGGGACTCTTATACCAATTCTGTCAGGAAGAACCAGGTATCCTGTGTGGGATTGGACACAGGTTTCCCAGCCAAGAGTGGTATCAGAGCGGGGCTGGAACGATGATGTACCTGAACGGTATGCAGGTGTTATAGATTGCTGAAGCGTGGCTTCAGCAGTCCAAAGGATTTGTGAGACCCGCTCATATCTAATTCGGTCACACAGCACGAGTATCATCTTGCCAACATCGAGTCGCAACGATGTCATCGTTTGGCTCGTATGTAAAAAGTCACCGATCGCTCTCAATAGAAAACCAGACGGGTAAGCACAATGCCTACCCGCCCATCTTCCCATCTCACCCTATCGTGCCCGTTCGACCGCCTTAAGCAACGCGCGTTTCGCGTACACCTTACACATCGCCCGTCGATACTCTGCACTGGCGTGAATATCGCCGAGCATGTCCATTCCTTCACCCGCATGAGCCGCAGCCGCAGCGATTGCATCAGCGCTACCATCAGTCCCGATCAATGCCTGCTCAACCGCCGACTGGCGTTCGGCTTTGGGGCCGGCACCGGTGATCGCTACCCGACAAGCCGTGACCTGACCGTTCTCCATTTTCACGTAGGCTGCCGCACCAACAATGGCATACCGACTGGCCGGATGAGGGAACTTGGCGTATGCGGCGCCTTCACCCGGACCAAGGCTGTTGAACGTGATTGAGGTAATAATTTCCCCCGGCTCGAGGGCTGTGCTCAGCATATCGGTGAAGAAATCAGTAGCAGCAATCGCGCGCGGCCCATTTGGGCCTTCAACGTGAATATGAGCATCGAGGGCAAGGACTACTGCCGGCATATCGGCGGCTGGATCGGCATGAGCAAGCGACCCACCAATGGTGCCGCGATTACGCACTTGAATGTCGCCAATCAAGCTGACTGCTTCCGCCATCACTGGGCAGGCTTTGGCTAGTGCGGCATCTTGCTCGATAGCACTCCAGGTCGTCAAGGCGCCGATCTCGACCGTACCATTCACCTTGATTCCGCGCAGTTCAGAAACCTTATTAATATCGATCAAGACTGCTGGCGAGGCCAGACGCAATTTCATTGCTGGGAGGAGTGAGTGACCACCGGCCAGAATCTTAGCGTCGTCACCATGCTGCTGTAGCAGTGTCAGCGCCTCGGCCAGACTGTTCGGCGCGTAATAATCAAATGGGGCTGGAATCATAGCTACTCCCTTTTATTCGTGACAGAGGGGCACAGGTCGATAGGTACCTGTGCCCATGAACTTTTACCCCTCACTTACTGCCGTGGATCGCTTTCCAGATCCGCTCCGGCGTTGCCGGCATCTGGAGATGTTTCACCCCAAATGGCGCCAGCGCATCGATAATGGCGTTCATCACGCACTGCGCCGAAGCAATTGTCCCCGCTTCACCAGCGCCCTTGACCCCCAATGGATTAACCGGCGATGGGGTAACCGTATGGTCGGTTTCGATATGGGGAACCATCGCCGCCGTCGGTACTGCGTAGTCCATCAGCGTACCGGTGAGCAATTGACCATCCTCGTTATAAACGGCACCCTCGTAGAGGGCCTGCGCCAGACCCTGCGCAATACCGCCGTGAATCTGACCTTCAACGATCATTGGATTGATCTGATTGCCACAGTCGTCTACGGCGATATAACGCAATAACTTCACGTGACCGGTTTCAGGATCGACCTCAACAATGCTTACGTGAGTACCAAAGGGGAAGGTACAGTTCGGCGGATCGTAATAGCTGGTCTCATCGAGGAATGGTTCCATACCGGGCGGCAAATTGTAGGCGACTGCCGCTGCTGCCGCCAGCTCACCAATGGTCTTAGCCTTGTCAGGTGAACCTCTGACGTAGGCGCGACCATTCTCAAAGACAATGTCGGCCTCGTTCGCTTCGAGCAGGTGGGCAGCCAGCTTACGCGCCTTCTCCTTGATTTTATCGACACTACGCTTAATCGCCACTCCACCGACAGCCAGCGAGCGTGAACCATACGTGCCGTAGCCGAACGGTGTGCCTTGTGTATCACCCCATTGAATTTCAACATCCTCATACGGCACACCTAACTCATCGGCAACGATCTGAGCAAAGGTTGTTTCGAGACCCTGCCCGTGCGGGAGTGAGCCGGTAGTAACGACCACCTTGCCGGTCAGGTGGACCCGCACATTGGCACTCTCCCAGAGACCAGCACCCCAACCCTGACTGCCCATCCAGGCACTCGGCGCGATACCGCAAATCTCAACATACGAAGAGATTCCGATTCCGAGGTAGCGACCCTGCTTGCGCAATTCTTCCTGCTGTTTACGAAACTCAGCGTAGCCAGCGATTTCAAGTGCCTTGTTCAGGGCCAGTTCGTAGTTCCCGCTATCGTAGGGCAACAGACCAAGTCCGTTATCGTAGGGGAAATCCTCTGGCTGAATAAAGTTCTTGCGCCGCACCTCAGCCGGATCCATACCGATCTCGGCGGCAAACCGATCGACCATCCGCTCAATCAGGTAGCTTGCCTCTGGGCGACCGGCGCCACGGTAGGCATCGACCATCGCCGTGTTGGTATAGGCACCCGTGACGTGCACATATGCAGCCGGTATCTTGTACACACCGGTGATGATCCGGCCATACAGCGTTGTCGGAATACCAGCGGCAACGGTTGAGAAGTAGGCACCAATATTCGCCCACGTCTTCACCCGTAAACCGGTGATCTTACCGTCACGGGTACCGGCCAGTTCAGCCTCGGTAATGTGGTCGCGTCCATGGGTCGAATACTTGTAATTTTCGGAGCGATCTTCAACAAACTTTACCGGACGGCCCAGCTTGCGTGCGGCCCACATTGTGAAGGCCATATCGTTATAGCAGAAGATTTTCTGCCCGAAACCACCACCTACATTAGGGGCGATGCAGCGCAGCTTGGTTTCAGGTACACCAAAGACAAAGGCCGTAAGCAGGAGTCGATGCACGTGCGGTGCTTGTGAGGTCATCCAGACCGTCCACTCACCGGTTGCAGCGTCGTAACGCGCAATCGAACCGCGCGTCTCCATCGGGGTAGGGATCAGGCGCTGATTGATAATCTCTTCCTTGACCACAACCTCAGCGCTAGCAATTGCCGCATCAGCGGCTGCCTTGTTACCACACTCCCATTCAAACACAATATTGTTAGGTGCTGCCTCGTGGATCTGGGGTGCACCGGGTTCAACTGCCTTACGCGCATCGACAACTGCTGGCAAGGGTTCGTACTCAACCTCAACTGCATCGGCTGCATCACGGGCGATGTACCGATTCTCGGCTACCACCATCGCCACCGGATCACCCACGAGCGCTACTTTGTCAACCGCTAGGGCCCGTGGGGGAACAGGGTAATTCTTGACCCCTGCAGCCTGCCAGGCCGCCGGCATTGGATTAATGTCGAGCATATCTTTGCCGGTAAAGACAGCCACGACACCCGGCATAGCCAGAGCTTTGCTGGCATCGATAGAAACAATCTTCGCATGCGCGTATGGGCTACGCACCAGCGCAATGTGTAGCATACCCGGCAACTTGATGTCATCGAGATAGTTGCCGTGTCCGGTAATCAGCTTCGGATCCTCCCGGCGCTTCAGCGCCCGCCCAACCAGTCGCTCCTTCATTTCGGTAGCGGTCATCCTTGACTCCTCACTAGGTTCTTTGTGAACGGTTGTCGGACTAATTAATCAGCCGCTTGCATTGCTGCCATCTTTTCAGCAGCGTAGCGTACAGCACGGACGATGTTCTCGTAGCCGGTACAACGACAGAGGTTCCCCTCGAGACCGTGGCGGATTTCCTCTTCGCTCGGATTGGGGTTGCGTTTGAGCAGATCGGCAGCAGCCATGATCATACCAGGCGTGCAAAATCCGCATTGAAGACCATGCTTCTCCCAGAAACCTTCCTGCAACGGATGGAGCTGACCATCCTGAGCCAGGCCTTCAATCGTAGTGATTTCGGCACCGTCACACTGTACCGCCAGCATCGTACACGACTTCACGCTGACACCGTTGACATGCACGACACATGCACCACACTGGCTGGTATCACACCCGATGTGAGTTCCCGTCAGATTCAGGTGCTCGCGCAGATAATGTACCAGCAGCAAACGAGGTTCTACCTCGCTGGTATAGCGAACACCGTTGACCGTGACCGTAATCGTTGTCACTCTCCAACCTCCTCGTTGTCTGTAAAGCGAACTACCAACTACCTGCGATCAGAGCGGGCGAACCAGGTGGGGTAAGAGTGAAAGCAAGATCGCCCAGTTAATGAACTGAATATACGCATCACCAGCAACGTGCTATTAGCGTCGCTGACCGAGTAAATAGCCGAGTAAGAAAGCAATAATGACCCACGGCACCCATGGACGCTCTTTCAAGAAGTCTTCGACGACACCCAGAGCCACATCAATCTCGCTCAAACCTTCTCCTGCCGGAACGTGAATTGTGCGACGGAACGAAGCTGATTCGGTAGTCGCCGATGAAAGCGCTTCGGCAGCATGTGGCGACGAACTTGGTGTCGGTTCAGGCGATGTCGCTGTCGGTTCGGCAGCAGACGGAGTTGGTGGCGAAACAGGTTCAGGCGTTGTCGTAGCTGGTTCAGCAACCGGTGAAGGTTCAGCCGAAACTATGGGTGTATCAGACGTTACTCCGCCACTGCGCCGGGCTTCAATCTGAGCAGCTAAGGCTTTGAGACTTTGTGAGATAAGCGTCTTGGCTGCACCGTCGAGCAAACGTTGACCGACACTGGCAATCGTGCCACCAACATGGGCTTCACCACCATAATCAAGAATAGTATGCCCATTCTCTTCGCGAAGCTGAATACTCCCCGAACCCTTAAGAAAACCGTTGTTACCTTTACCGTCAACGTGTATTTCGTAGTACTCAGGTGGACGCAGATTGTCAATCTTGACCCGCCCGCTATATACCCCACGAACAGCTTGTAAGCCGATCTTCAATGTGCTCTCATATTCGTTTTCGCCAACTTGCTCAAGACGTTGACAGCCGGGAATCGTGCGGGCTAACACCTCTGGATCATTTAATGCAGCCCACACTTCTTCACGTCTGGCGGCAAAAGTGTAGTTACCGGCGATCTTCACACTGACTCCCTGTGAACCGGGTTGATAATACCAATCCGGTCAACCACTACCACGAAGCGATGCCATTTTCGCCTGCGTATAGCAAGGTAGCGCGCAGGGCGATGGCTATAATGGTAATACGTGCAACAGTGAAGTTATGTACATTTGGCTATGGGTTCCATATCTATCGTACCTAATGGTAAACGCTTTGTCAAGGAGAAATTGGAGTCTGGAATCTCCGCATCTCCAGGACGTTTCGGCGTTTGTACGCTACGGATTGGTGACGGAGAAGGGAACGGATTTCCAGCCCTATCTCATACGACCCCTTTCTTACACTTTGTGGGAGCGGAAGCAGCTCAGGGAAATGAGAGGAGTGTACCCCTCGGCACGAACCCTGGACTGACCTTTGGACTGCGGAAGCGATGCTTGTAGCAAAGTCCATACATACCGAAACCGAAGCCACGCTCGCCGATGCTACCTGTCACTGCAACAAGCAGGGAGGGTTCCCCTTACTCCCCGGATGGCAGGCTGACGAGACGAACGAGACGGGTTCCAGCCGCGCACCGCTCAATGCGAGCCGGATACCCACGCTCCCAGCCAACAGGATTTCGCAGAGTCTGGGTCGAGACTCGGTAAAAGCCCAGGTTGTTGATCACTCTCTAAACACTCTTGACATCCCTACACATTCCCTTTACAAAATTACTTGCTTCTGATATACTCAACATTGTTGAATATCTATACGCGCTAGCAATAGGGCAACGCATGACCGAATTAAAGCTGGGCGATGAAACTAATAACCCCTCGACGCTCGACGCTATCGAGCAGATGATCTTGCGCATCAGTTGGCTGGCGCAGCGTCAGTTCATCCAGCTTCTCGACGATGAACGGTTTAATCTGACGCTGACTCAGTTTTACACCCTGTTACACCTAGCCCAGACCAACGGTGAATGCAAGATGTCGGATCTTGCCGAAGCGACTCAGCAGTCGGCAGCCGCACTTACCGGTGTCGTTGATCGTCTGCTCGACAAGCAATTGGTCGAGCGTACACGCCACGAGCGGGATCGCCGACAAGTAATGGTACAGGTAACTCCGCGGGGGTTAGCGCTGATTGCCGAGATTCGTCAGGCACGGCGTGAACAAATTCACGCTGCCCTCGGTCATCTTCCGGCAGCCGATGCGGAACGATTATTGGAATTGCTTGAAGGCGTGTTGATCGGCATGTCACGCATCCTCGAACGGAATGAAACGAGCCGACTGGCGTAAATGACAGATGGTCGACGAAGACAGGCACACCTGTCTTTGTCTAAGGAGAAGACTTTGTTGCGAGTACCGTTGCAATTGACGCTGCCTCCCCTGAATATAGGTAGTGCTGGTTGGTCACGGCTTTTCGCCTATCTCCGTCCATACCGTGGCTGGATGGTGGCAGCAATGATCGCAATGATTATCGGCTCCGGTTTAGGGTTGGTAGTTCCGTTGGCTATAGGACAGGTAGTAAATCTGATAACCGGTGATCAGGCGCTACCCATTCTGCAGCTTGCTCAGATTCTGGGTCTGGTTGTATTAGGACAGCTCGTTACCGGTGTGATTCAGACCTATTGTCTGAGCTTTGTGGGAGAGCAAGTGGTTGGAGATCTGCGAATTGCTGCTTACGAGCATTTACAGACCCTCGATCTGGCCTTCTTTGAGCAGCGACGAACAGGTGAGATCACGTCACGGATAACCAATGATGTGACACTTATCCAATCAACGGTAACAACGAGCCTGGCAACCTTACTCCAGGGTGTCATTCAGTTGCTCGGTGCAGTGATCTTGATGGTTGTGGTTTCGTGGCAACTCAGCGGATTGGCGTTGCTCCTGGTACCAACGCTGGTTTTAATCGCGATCTGGTTCGGACGTCGGCTTCGTCTTGTCTCAACGATGGTGCAAGATCGATTAGCTGATGCAACCAGTATCCTGGAGGAGACGGTTGCCGGAATACGGGTAGTACGTTCGTTCAGACGTGAAGCCTACGAGATTGCCCGTTTTCGGGCAGCCATTGAAGCAACGGTGGCCACAGCTCTGAAGCGTGCCCGTATTCGGGCCATTTTTCAGCCGGTTATGTCGCTGGCTGTATGGGTGACGTTGATCGGCATTCTGGCAATCGGCGGCTATCTGGTGATGATCGGCGCTCTGACGCCTGGCGATCTCGTATCTTTTCTGTTCTACGCCGCAACAGCCGCCGGATCGATGGGGGCATTTGCCGGTCTGTTTGGTCAGGTACAGGAAGCACTCGGCGCAGTGGCGCGCGTGTTTGAGTTGCTCGATCAGCAACCACGAGTAGCTGATGCGCCCGATGCTATTCCACTCCCCCCTGTGCAGGGTCGGGTTGAGTTTCAAGGTGTGTCATTTGCGTATCAGTCTCAAGACACAAATAATGGGGCATCAGCGCCACTGGTTCTACGGAACCTATCTCTGACCATCGAAGCAGGTGAGATGTTGGCGCTGGTTGGGCCTAGCGGTGCCGGTAAGAGCACGATCGCCAGTCTGATCCCACGTTTTTACGACGTGACTGCCGGTAGCGTGCGGATCGACGGTTACGATGTGCGACGAGTGCAGATCCATACGCTGCGTGAACAGATCGGAATTGTACCCCAGGAGACACAGCTTTTTAGTGGAAGTATTCGTGACAACATTCGCTATGGTCGGCTTGATGCCAGTGATGCTGATATTGAAGCCGCCGCCCGCATGGCGAATGCCCACGATTTTATCTGTCAGTTGCCAGAGGGGTACGATACCCTGGTCGGTGAACGTGGTGTCCGCCTGAGTGGTGGTCAGCGGCAGCGGATCGCCATTGCACGTGCGATCTTAAAAAATCCACGGATTTTGATCCTGGATGAAGCCACCAGTTCGCTCGATAGTGAGAGTGAACGGTTGGTACAAGAGGCGTTGGAACGTCTAATGGCCGGCCGCACCAGCATCGTTATTGCCCATCGGCTGAGCACGGTGCAACGTGCCGATCGGATTGCGGTGATAGTAGCTGGTGAACTGGTCGAGATTGGAACGCATCAGGAATTGCTGGCTCGTGATGGCGTATACGCTCGCCTGTACGAACTGCAATTCCGGCAGCCAAAACCGGCAATGGTTGTCGGGGAGTATGAAGGTGATATACGGTGGGAAAAACGTTCACTCTGAACGCGGGAGATAACAGCCTTATGAATGAACCAATGTCTATGTTTGATGATCTGCCTGAAGAGCAAGATGATCTGCTGACAGAACCTGAGCGCCGCCTACCGATGGTTGTGCTCGGTGAAATGGTGATTATGCCACACATGACTATTCCCCTCCAAGTGCCACAAGGTAAATCCTATCGAGCAATGGAGCGGGCATGGGAGGAAGATCGCGACGTCTTGCTCATTTTTGTCCGCGAGAACCAGCTTGAAGGCTATAAAAGTAACCAACCGCAAAATTTGCCACCTATCGGGGTGATCGCCCAACTGCAAGAGTTTGCCAAGCTCCCCGATGGCACGGCACGAGTGATTCTGGAAGGGAAGCATCGCGCACAGATTATCGAAGCGGTTCAGATTACCCCCTTCTATCGAGTGCGCTGCCGACCTGTATTTGATTCGCCGGTGAGCGGTATTGAGGTCGAAGCGCTGATGGAGACGGTCAAACAGCAGGTTGACGAGTTTGTTGAGCATCTCGGTGAGGTACCCCAAGAAGCGGTACAGTTTGTCCATCGCATCGATCGGCCTGGACATCTGGCCGATATTGTGACCTGGGGGCCAGCATTTGATTTTAAAGATCGGCTTGAGATTCTCAATACCCTTGATCCGGTTGAGCGTCTGCGCAAAGCTTACCTGGTTTTGGCCCGCCAGCTTGAGCTACTAAAGTTACGGGTCAAAATCCAGCAAGATACTCGTGAAATCCTTGACCAGAGTCAGCGTGAGTATTTCTTGCGCGAGCAATTGCGTGTGATTCGCCGCGAGTTGGGTGAAGATGAAGAGGGCGAAGACCCAATCGATGAACTGCGGCGGAAAATCAACGAACTGAACGCACCAGAGTATGTGAAGAATCAAGCCCTGCACGAGCTAAAGCGACTCTCGCAGCAGGGAATGCATAATCCTGAGTCCGGTGTGATCCGCACCTATCTCGACTGGATTCTCTCGTTGCCCTGGGCCGACGAGGAATTACCTGAGATCAGTATTACCGAGGCGCGGCGGGTGCTTGACGAAGACCACTACGGTCTCGAAAAGGTGAAAGAGCGGATTCTGGAATATCTGGCCGTGCGCAAACTCGCCGGTGATAAACTGCGTGCGCCAGTTCTCTGTTTCGTTGGCCCGCCTGGTGTCGGCAAGACTAGCCTTGGGCGCAGTATTGCTCGTGCATTAGGGCGCAAATTTGTGCGTACCAGCCTGGGTGGTGTGCGTGATGAAGCCGAGATTCGTGGGCATCGGCGGACGTACATCGGGGCGTTGCCTGGCCGGATTATTCAGGCCATGAAGACGGCGAAATCACGCAGTCCGGTGTACGTGCTTGATGAGGTCGATAAGATCGGGATTGACTTCCGTGGTGATCCCACCTCAGCATTACTCGAGGTGCTCGATCCAGAACAGAACAATGCGTTTAGCGATCATTACCTCGAGATTCCGTTCGATCTCAGCAAGGTGATCTTTATCGCAACGGCGAATCAGCTCGAACCTATCCCGTTACCGTTGCGTGATCGGATGGAAATTATTGAGATCAGCGGCTATACCGAAGATGAGAAGATGGAGATTGCCCGCGGTTTCCTGATCCCCAAGCAACGTGAAGCCCATGGCTTGCGTGAAGATCAGATCGAATTTACCGATGGTGCAATTATCAAGCTCATTCGCGAGTACACACGCGAGGCCGGTGTGCGCAATCTCGAGCGCGAGATCGCCAGCCTGTGCCGGAAGGTGGCGCGCAAGGTCGCCGAACAAAGCGAGGCCTCAGATAGTGCACCGCAGAAGTTCGTGATTGATGAGGCGGCAGTGCTGCAATACCTCGGTCCTGAACGTTATACCTTCGGTATCGTTGAGGAAAAAGATGAGGTTGGGGTAGCAACCGGGGTAGCCTGGACAAGCGCCGGCGGTGATATTCTCAATATCGAGGTGCTGCCGTTTAAGGGGAAGGGTCAACTCCAACTGACCGGTCAGCTCGGCGAAGTGATGAAGGAAAGCGCCCAGGCTGCGGTGAGCTATGTGCGCTCACGAGCTGCTGAGTTCGGTATCGATCCGAAGATTTTTGAAGAGCTGAACATCCATATTCATATTCCCGAAGGCGCCGTCCCGAAAGATGGTCCTTCCGCCGGTATTACGCTGACGACGGCGCTGATCAGTGCGCTCACCGGGACACCTGTGCGACGTGATGTGGCAATGACCGGTGAGGTAACTCTGCGCGGGAAGGTGCTGCCTATCGGTGGCCTGAAAGAGAAGACATTGGCCGCACACCGTGCCGGCATCCGTACATTTATCTTGCCTAAAGAAAATGCAAAAGACATTGGCGAGTTGCCCGAGAAGGTGCGGCGTGAGCTGAACCTTATTCCGGTCTCCTCGATGGATGAGGTGCTGCGAATTGCGCTCAGTCGGATGCCAACAGCGACCAGTGATCAAAACGGCTCACATTACCAGAATAATCGTGGGCCGCAAACGCCTGTTGCATCGACCGGAGTGTAGCAGACGTTTACGTTCATAGCCGCTGGGGGTGTTTCTACCCCTGGCGGGTGTCGGCTTGATGCCCGCATGAATATTGCGAGCTTTCATTCAATGTCTGACCTCCTCTGTTATGGATCAATTTGTGCCGATCTCTACATCTGGTTGCCACACTGGCCACAGCCGGGTAGTGGTCTGCACGCGCTGAATAGTCGCTGGGTGGCCGGTGGCAATGCGCTCAATGAGGCACGTGCGCTGGTAAGCCTGGGGGCGCAACCCCTACTGTACGGCGATCGGTTGGGTTATGATCCGGCTGGCGATCTGATCGCTGCTGAGCTGACCACGCTCGGTCTCATGACCCATATCGAGCGCCATGCCGATGTAGCAACACCGGTCTGCCATATTCTTATCACCCCTGACGGTGAACGAACGATCATTGCTCTGCGCCGGCAAACTGCGGCTACTCCGCCACAGCCCGATCAACTGGCGATGTCTCAGATCGTGAGTGTCAGTCGTTACGGTCTGCATACCACCGACGTTGTTCTGCTGGCAAGGCGACTCAATCGGTTTGTCGTGGTAGGTGATGTGACCGATCCGACCCATCCTCTGGCTCAGGCAGCCGATGTCATTGTAACATCGGCTGATCTGCTTGGAGCCGATCCGCTTCATCAAGCTACAATGTTGCAACAGGTGCGCGGCGCCCCGATCTTTCTCACTGCCGGGGCGCAACCGGCCCGTGTGCTGGTATCAGGCAAATGGCACGCCGTCACACCAGCTTCATCTGTTGTCACGAATACGACCGGCGCTGGCGATGTCTTTCGGGCAGGGGTGGTGTACGGTATCTGGCAGGGATGGGATTGGGAGGCAATTCTGGCTTTTGCGACCCGTGTCGCTACAGAGTTCGTTGCCAGCCGACACGATGAAACGGTCTGAAGAACCCGCTACCTGCACGACACCGTGACGGTATCGTGCAGTATAGCGCATCAGCTCACCACCCATTAGGCCACTTGCAGGAGAGACAGAACTCACGTCTACTTGTGGTATCGAGCATGAACGGCGCGATCACAGCGATTGGTCACAGACCATAGTCGGAACGAGAAGCGCCGCGCCTCCGCACACGCTGGAGAAAGCAC
>JAGHYT010000123.1:0-10789 GCA_017743535.1 Chloroflexus sp. | reverse complement strand
AGAGACATTTCGCCCTTCCTCTGCCATTTGGGAGAGGAAGGGGCGGTTGTCAGGTGTGCGGTCGGGTGGGGCGGAGCACGGTCAGGGCACAACACCGCCAGGCTACACCCGCTCACCGATATGCGGGCCAGAGGCCCGCGCTCTCAGGAAAGAGACATTTCGCCCTTCCTCTGCCATTTGGGAGAGGAAGGGGCGGTTGTCAGGTGTGCGGTCGGGTGGGGCGGAGCACGGTCAGGGCACAACACCGCCAGGCTACACCCGCTCACCGATATGCGGGCCAGAGGCCCGCGCTCTCAGGAAAGAGACATTTCGCCCTTCCTCTGCCATTTGGGAGAGGAAGGGGCGGTTGTCAGGTTGTGGTGCGGTCGGGTGGGGCGGAGCACGGTCAGGGTACAACACCGCTAGGCTACACCCGCTCACCGATATGCGGGCCAGAGGCCCGCGCTCCCAGGCAAACAGATGTTAAATCCGTTCGTTGCCTGACAACCTCGCTTTGAACTGCTACGACGATCGTACCCGTTCGATGCGCGCCCCAAGTGCTGCCAGCCGTTCATCAATCCGTTCGTAACCGCGGTCAATCTGACCGATGTTGTAAATCACGCTCCGCCCTTTCGCACAGAGCGCTGCCGTCACCATCGCCATACCGGCGCGAATGTCTGGGCTGGGTAGGCCATCTGGTTCTCCGTACAATTGCGAAGGCCCAACGACTACTGCGCGATGGGGATCGCAGAGTACAATCCGTGCCCCCATACCGATCAGGCGGTCAACAAAGAACAAGCGGCTCTCAAACATCTTTTCATGAATGAGCACAGTGCCGCGGGCCTGGGTCGCAATCACAATGGCTGTACTGATCAGGTCAGGATTAAAGCCGGGCCACGGCGCCGAGTCAATCTTTGGAATAGCACCGTGAAGATCGTGGCGCACCACCAACTCCTGATCAGCCGGCACAATAATGTCTTCACCCTCTTCGCGCCACGTCACACCTAGTCGTCCGAACATAATCTTCGTCATCCGATGCTCACGTGGTCGTGCGCCAACAATCCGTAATTCGCTGCGCGTTACCGCCGCTAACCCGATTAGCGAACCTACTTCCATAAAGTCGGGGCCAATGGTGTAATCGGTGCCATGCAACCGACTGACCCCCTCGATTTCGAGCAGGTTTGTGCCGATACCGCTGATCCGTGCACCCATACTGTTGAGAAAATGACATAAATCCTGTACGTGTGGTTCAGAAGCAGCGTTGGCGATGGTTGTATGACCTTCGGCAATACTCGCAGCAATGATCGCTTGTTCAGTGCCGGTGACACTCATCTCATCAAGAAAGATGTCGGCGCCCCGTAAGCCATCGGTTGTAAGAATGTAACTGCTGGGTGTGACCTCGACCTGCACGCCTAGCGCTGCCAGTGCCAACAAATGCGTATCGAGCCGACGGCGTCCGATTGCATCGCCACCAGGACGGGGTAGCGTCACGTATCCTCGTCGGGCTAACAGCGGGCCGGCGAGCAACGGTGAGGTACGGATACGGCGCGCCAGTGTAGTGTCCGGTTCAACGGCTGCCAACTGATTGGCGCGCAAATGGACAACGTGGGCTTCTGGTCGGTCGATGTGAACGCCGAGGTGGGCGAGCAATGCTAATTTCGTGCGCACATCCCCAATGTCGGGAAGATTCCGTATTGTTACCGGTTCATCGGTCAATAGACTGGCGGCCAGTAAAGGAAGAGCCGCATTCTTGTTGCCAGCGGGTCGAATAGCACCTGATAGGCGATGGCCGCCTTCGATCACAAAATGATCCATACGCATATTCCTTTGCAACCTACAACAACGTGTACCCACGTACACGCTAACCTATGCTCACACCTTCCCCTCATTCTTGTCTACATCGCAGAGGAGAACGGTAAAGAATTTCGCCTCTTCTGCTGCCTCCATTCTGCTCGTGACAGCAAGTGAGAAAGGGAAGGGAAACCATCACCTCGCAGAACGACTGTCGTTCAGCGAGTGTTTGTGAATTCCCTCCCCGCGAGGTCTTGCTCTACGTTCCCCTTCCGCTCCCTTTTAGAAAGAGACGCCATGGTCTTATGAGCTGGCTTTCAGGACACCCAAAGACGCTATCGTTTGGCGAGAGCCAGATACCGATGCCTTAAGCAATATAGTGGTTACCAAACAACTAAACGAAATTGAGCTGTGGATTTCGAGGCACCACGGTGTGATCGAGATAATATGTTATCAGCGACATGCTGTAGGTCGTATCGAGACGTACTATGTCACATTCCAACAACCCCTGCATCTTGAGATGAGCGGATGGAACTCATCGCCAGCCGTCTAGGTACGAGCAGGGAAAGTTTTTGAACCCGTCTCTACCAACTCCTCTTCACTCCTCCATCACCACTACCGGGCAGGGAAGATGCAGACCCACTCCAGGCAAAGAGTGATGACCTGGCAAACATCACACAATTGTCCTTAACGCTCTTTCGTGCGTTTCCACCGCTGGCGTAGATTATGCCAGAATCGTCGCCAGCGTCCGATCTGTGTACTGCCAGTTTCGCGAGCTTTCGCAATCAAGGCAGCAGCCTGAGCCTTCCCCTGCGCCAGCGCTTCGCGCCCAATCGCTTGCAACTGCTCTCGATCAACGATTTCACCTTCAGCAAACCAACGCCATGCCGCTACACCCGTCGTATAAGTTCCGGCGTATGCAATCGCTACTCTCGGCACAACCCCCCACACCGGAATAAGGCCAACTAAAGTGCGGGCTAATTGCCGCCAGATGAAGGCGCCACCAATTACCGGGAGCACTTCAAACAATCGCTCCCGAATATCAGGCGGAGCACCATACGCCAGTGCCAGGCGATACACGAGCATCGCCTGATTTTTGGTCAGCACCAGCGTATCGGCAGCGGCAAAGGGAATATTAAGGATCGGGATCTGCTGCGGTAATGCTGTTGCTAGTACATATGAAGCATTAGTGAACGATACACTAGCAATAAGTTGTTGTGCCACCACTGATCGCAAACCAGGTAACCGGCGAGCTGCCGATAGATGCAATGAGGCTGGTAAACGATCAAGGATCGCCTCGGCTAATTGCCGGTTAGTATCAGGAGAATCTGGATCAGGAATAACCAGTAAACGTGCATGAGCAACGCGCGGGTGCAATGGCCAGGCGTCGGTGGGTAATACTGTTCCCCACACCACGACAACTGTTGGCAGGTTTAGCGTAGCCAGGTGTTCAATAACCGTTAGCTCACGAGCCGACAGCCGGACATTTCGATCCAGACCAATAATAACGAGATCGGCGTGCCGTAGCTCTTCTGGAATGATCGTCGCCAGACTGACCAGATGAATAGGGGATGGCCCAGCCTGACCGTACCGTTGCGTACCATGCTCTAACCGACGAGCAATACTCCGACATACCCCCGCTGTGCCAGTGCACACGATGGTGAGCGGTAACTCGGCTTCTTTGCGAATATCTTCAACGTTGATCTCGCGCAGCGTATTCCACGCGATATTCAAGTCATTCCAACTTGGCATGTCCCTGACCTTCGTAGTGTACGATTGCGTACATCGGAGGTCATTATAGCACGTCCGATTGGTACCTTTCGTTCTGTGTTATAATAGCAGATAGTATGCACAACGCGCCGTGCGCGCTGGAAGAGGAGGTTGACAGTGGAACTCAATCATCGCCGGCTCAACCGAGTAGACCTTATTGAGGTAATCGGGCGCGTTGATGCGGCTTCTGCACCACAACTTAAGCAACTGATTGATTCATTGTTCGCCGACGGTCGTTATCGCATTGTGTTGGATCTCAGCCGGCTCGAATATATCAGTAGTCCCGGTTTACGTGTTCTCATTGAAGCTCGCAAAAAAGCGCGAGATTGGAAAATTACCGACCTTGAGGGGGGTGATATTCGGATCGCCAATTTACCACCCCGCATCAAAGAGGTATTCGATCTGACCGGCTTCAGTTCGCTCTTCGAGATCTATAGCGATGCCGTCGAAGCAGTCGGTTCCTTTTAGCACTGCCATATTACCGGATACACGTATCCGTCCTTACGATCGCCATGGAGAGTATTACCCTTACCGCCGATCTAGATGCACTGGCTAAGATCAGTGCTTTCATTACTGCTGCTGCCGAACGTTGTGGTCTCGATGAACGGGCCACCTGGCAGGTACAGCTTGCCGTCGATGAAGCTGTGACCAATGTGATCCAGCATGCGTATGATCCCGATCAACCTGGCGATCTCACTCTGAGCTGGCAGTGTCATGACCATCGCTTCATTGTGACGGTACGTGACCATGGCCGACAGTTTGATCCATCGACGGTACCAGTGCCTGATATAACGTCGCCGCTGGAAGAACGACAGGTAGGCGGATTGGGAATCTATCTGATTACCCGCTTGATGGACGAAGTTCACTTCGAGTTTTCTCCTCAAGGCGGTAATTTGCTAACGATGGTCAAATATTTGCCTCACGACCAGCCTGCAGAAGCCAACGAAGTTGTTGTTATCCCGATTAACGATCGCATTGATGCTCTGACTGCTCCCCGCGTGAGTAAGATGGTGAATGAGCGGATCGGTAACGGTGCACGCCAGGTTGTGCTTGACCTGAGTAATGTGTCATTTCTGTCAAGTAGTGGATTGCGTGCATTGCTGCTCATTCGTAAAGAGTTGATGACACTGGGGGGAGAATTACGGCTGGCAGCTCTCCAACCGCAGGTCTACGAGGTTTTTACCATTACTGGCTTCACGCAGGTATTCAACATTCATCCTTCAGTTTCTGAAGCCCGCGCTGCTTTTTCTCAGAGGCGTTGAGTGTCGCGCGAACAGATTCTGACATGGTACGGGTTAATCGTTGGTGTTGTGGCGTGGTTGTGGTTGTTGACGCTACCCACTTCACCAGTAGATCCACTCTACGTTTTGCTGTTTGCCGTCCTTGCGTTCGCCGTTGATCTGCTGGCATTTCGCACTCCACCCGCCGATGTCCATAGTCTTGCCCCACTAGTATTGATCACTGCCAGTCTTGCCCTAGGGCCGGTCAACGCTGCATGGTTGGCAGCGATTGAAGGTCTGCTCTCCGGCATTGTCATTCTGTTGCTCACCAATCGACCACGCACATCGTTTTCGCTACTGGGTCGACCACTCTTGCGCAGCGGGTTGCGCGCGCTGGGTCTACTGGTAAGCGGTTGGGTGGCAGGCACGCTGAGCGACCAACCACTGAAGGATAGCCAGATCGGTGTGTTATGGATTGCAACGTTGATCGGTTTTCCCTTGATTACCCAAACCGGACGTTTACTCCGCGAGCTGTTACAGGGAGGGCGAAGCGGTCTGGCGACGTGGTGGCGTTCGGCATGGCCGGCGATTGTTGGGGCGGAAATTGCCCCCTTGCCGCTAGCCTGGTTGGGCGCGGCAATTGCTCGTGAGTTGGGTCTGCTCCATCTTGGGCTTGCCGGGCTTGCTCTGATCGCATCGGCAGCGATGCTACGCCGATTATCACTCAACCTCCAGCGTCAACGCCGTTCGGTACGTGAATTAGCACGGCTGAATGAAGTGAGTCGCGCCATCATTCGTAGCGAACTCGATGTTGACTCGCTCTGCGAGTTGATCTACCGCGAAGCGAGTCGGATTGTCGATACCTCGTCGTTTCATCTGGGTCTGTTTCATGGTAACTACTACACGCTGATGGTGCGAATCCAGGATCGGGTGCGTCTCCCGCGTCTGACTGTCGATCTCTCGGAAAATAGTGGGCTGATTGGCTGGATTCGTGAAACCGGGCGGGCGATTCTGGTTGAGGATTTTGCCCGTGAGATGGATCGCCTGCCTGCACGTCCGCGCTATCAAAGCGAACGGCCACCTCGGTCAGGAATCTATGTGCCATTAATCGCCGGCGAAATGGTGATCGGTTCTATTTCAGTTCAGAGCTATGAGCCAGGCGCTTTTGACGCCAATGATCTGCGGCTTATCTCGCTGATCGCCGATCAGGCTGCGGTCGCCATAGCCCGTGCTCGCGCTTTTAATGAAGCTCGTCAGCGTGCCAATCAGTTGCAAGCGATCCGCGAAGTAAGCCAGCAAATTACTGCGATCCTCAATCTTGACCAGTTGCTGCCATCTATTGTGCGACTGATCCGCGAACGCTTCGGCTATCACCCGGTTCACATCTTCACGATTTCACCTGATGATGAGCGCATCTATTTTCGAGCTTCGACGGCCGATGGTGCTGATCTGGAACGGATTCGGGCCTTGCCGCTCCGTATCGGGCAGGGGCTGGTTGGCGAGGCTGCCCAACGTGGTGAACCGGTTTTGGTCGGTGATGTGCTTAGCGATAGTCGTGTGATACGCGACACCCAACATACGCGCTCTGAGCTGGCAGTTCCATTGCGTGTTGGCGCAACGGTGATCGGTGTGCTGGATGTGCAGAGCGACGAACCACACGATTTTGATGAAGATGACCTATTCGTTATTCGTACACTGGCCGATCAGATTGCGATTGCGATTGAGAGTGCAAACGCTTATACGGCACAACAGGAAGAAGCCTGGACCCTCAACGCTTTGCTACAGATTGCTGAAAATATCGGTCGGGCAACCACACTCCCAGACCTGCTGGCAACGGTGGTGCGCTTGCCGCCGCTTCTGTTAGGCTGCCCGCGTTGCTATATGGCTCTCTGGAATCGTGAACACAATGACTTTGTGTTGCACGCAGCCTACGGCTTACCACGCAGCGTTCGTGCGGCGCTGATCGACCAGCCAACCCGCTCACCGTTTTTGGCGCGTTTACGCGAACATTCGAAGGAAACAGAGAAACTCCGCATCGAGACCCTCTGGCAGGCCCGGGATAACGTTGATCAGTGGCTGACCCTGATTCCCGTAGCCGAAAGTGGAACGCTGATTGGCTTACCGATAAAAGTGCGGACAACCCTGCTTGGGGTGCTGGTGCTCGATTATAATGATCCATTCCTCTCACTTAGTTCACGTCAGCAGAATCTGTGTATCGGAGCTGCCTCTCAAATTGCCAGTGCTCTTGAAAGTCTGTTACTGGCGGCTGAAGCAGCAGAAGCAGCACGTCTTGAACAGGAATTGCGTGTTGCTCGTGAGATTCAGCGTACCCTGCTCCCGACACGTCTGCCCACAGCTAGAGGATGGCAGATCGATGCCGCATGGCAATCGGCACGCCTAGTCGGTGGCGATTTCTACGACTTCTGGACGTTTTCTTCGGGCGCAGGTGGTTCTCAGGAATTGGGTTTCGTGATTGCCGATGTAAGCGACAAGGGTATTCCGGCGGCCATGTTTATGGCAATGGCCCGTTCGCTGGTGCGTGCTGCCGCTCTCGATGGTTCAGCCCCAGCACGGGCAATGGAACGCGCAAACCGCTGGCTGTATCGTGACTCCGAATCGGGCATGTTTGTCACGCTCTTTTATGGTCGACTTGATATTGACTCTGGACGCCTAGATTTTACTAGTGCCGGTCATAATCCGCCGCTGGTCTATCGGGCAGCTTCCGGTACAATTGAAGAGCTACGTGTACCCGGCATTGCATTAGGGGTGATTGCCGAAATAACCTTACCTGAAGCGACAACGATACTTACACCGGGGGATGTGTTGGTCTGTTATACTGATGGGGTGACTGAGACGATTAATGAACTGCTGATACCCTTCGATCTCGAAGGGTTACGATCCGTGCTCAAGGTTTATCACACAGCACCGGCAAGCACTATCGTACAGGCCATTCTGGCTGCGATTGCCCGCCACAGTCACGGTCAACCGCCGTTCGATGATATTACGCTCGTCGTGATTAAACGGGAGTGACGAGATACAGTCTTGCTGAGGGATCGGATTCTACACCTGCTATCGTCTTAGAAAACGTTCAATCCGCCGAAAGATGGCAGTCCGGTAAGGCCCGGTAAGCAGGAGTTGATGACCCGTCGCCGGCCAGTAGCGTAGCTCACAACGTGAACTGCCAAGCCGTGATGCAATGGCAGCCGCACTCTCCGGATCGGCAGTGTTATCATCGCGACCATGCATAACCAGGGTTGGTACACGCACCTGTGGTAAAGCACGACGGGCTGCGGCCAGCGCCAGACGCAATTCATCGGCAGCAGCGACCGATACCTTGACCGAGCGGCGTAACATCTGCTGTACTGCCGGGTCATCAAGATCGAGATTGGGCTGACGACGCCAGATCGATGCTCGCAGCTCATCGCTACTGAAATCAGCCCGTTCCAGCAAATAAAACCAGGGTGTGACGTAGCGTGCGATGCCCAACAGATCGACCCGCCAGTCGCCACCCAAACGGTACGGCGTTGCCAACATGACCAACCGTTGCACCGGACGCTGAGTGGCCAAAAGTGCCGACAGGGCGCCTCCGAGTGAAAAGCCTACTACCGAAACAGTGGCTGCGCACCTGTTGAGAGCATCAAAGGCAAGGCGTACTGCCGCCAGCCAGTCCGTCCAGCGCACATCCATAAGGTCTTCAGGTCGTCCGGTGTGGCCGGGGAGACGAATGCCAAACACAGTATAACCAGCCCCGGCGAGATATTCACCAAGATCACGCATTTCGCCGGGGTCGCCAACAAAACCGTGTACTAGGAGACAAGCGTGATCGCCACCTTGAAACAAGAACGGTTCAACCATTGGGATCAACGTAGACTAGTTTGCGGAAGATGTTAATATTACGCTCGCCAATGCCCGAGATCGCTGTCAGATCATCAACGCTCTTAAAGGGGCCATGAGCTTCGCGATAGGCGATGATACGTTCAGCCAGTACTGGCCCGATACCCGGTAGTGCGAGCAGTGCCTCACGATCTGCCCGATTAATGTCAATCGGTGTGAAATTGCTCAACATAGGATCCGCTATTGCTATTGTTTCAGCTTCAGATGCTGCTTGATCAGCGGTGGTAGCGGTCGTTGTGGTGGTCGAAGCTGTTACCTGGCCGGTGGCAACTGGTTGATCGGGTTCGGTAATAGTTGCTACTGAGACATTTGCTTCCACAGGAGTTGTTTCGGCAGGTATTGTACCCTGATCACGCGCCGTCTCTGGTAACGACGAGGCTGGATCTGCTGTTTCCGATGGTCTGGGGGTTACCGCAGACGCAGACTGCGCCGACGTTTCTGGTGCTGGCGTTCCCGACGTGTTATCAACGCCGTTACGCCTGACCGAAGCAGCATCACCAGAAGGAGTCGTGCTTCGACGAGTTGACGGCGGTGCGCCACGATGAATGCGCGTGACAACCGGTCGTGGTGTACTGCCGGTCGCTGACGGTGTTGATGCTGGTGGTGAGGACACAGGAGATGGTGGTAGCGCCGACGGTACTGGCGTCGGTGGCTTTGCCGATAGATCGGCGACCGGTGCTGATACACCAGCCTTCTGCATTCGTCGCCAAATTACATATCCAATTCCTAGCAGTAAAACGACCAACAGCAATTTACGCCACATAGCAGTCTGCTCCCCGCTCATTTACAATGATCGTTCCCGGCGCCTACCCTGTTATGATTCAGAAGCATTCACGAGCGAGCGTAACACGGCCAGGTTCATGCGATCTTCGGCCATGTCCTCACCTTTCGGTGTCTCAATAATCATCGGCAAACTGGCAAAACGTGGATCATTAACCAGCAACCGAAACGCTTCAAGACCAATACATCCTTGACCAATATGCGCGTGACGATCAACCCGACTTCCCAACTCCTTCTGTGAGTCGTTCAGGTGAAAACATTTGATCCACGAAAGGCCAATCAGTCGATCAAGTTCGGCAAACGTTGCCTCATAAGACTCGCGATCACGAATATCATAACCGGCAGCGAAAATATGGCAGGTATCGACACAAATTCCTAGCCGGTTATGGTATGGAATCAACTCGAATAGACGAGCCAGATGTTCAAAACGATACCCCAACGCTGTTCCCTGTCCGGCGGTCGTCTCGAGCAAAATCACCGTGTTACCGCCTATGCCATCAGCCAGTAACCGGCAAATTGCCTCAGCGACTCGCGCCAGGCCATCCTCCTCTCCGCTACCGGTATGGGCACCGGGATGGGTCACCAGATATGGAATGCCGAGTTGGGCACAGCGTTCTAGCTCATCGGCGAACGCCGTAATCGACTTTTCGCGCAGATCGTCGGCAGGAGCAGCCAGATTGATAAGATATGAGTCGTGAACGATGACCGGATGAATACCGGTTCGCTGCTGCTCCGCTCGAAACAGCACAGTTTCTTCGGGAGAAATGGGTTTCGCCGTCCACTGCCGTTCGTTCTTGGCGAAAATCTGCATGGCCTCTAAGCCAACCGATTCACCGCGGGCAAATGACCTTGAAATACCACCTGCAATCGACATGTGTGCGCCAAATCGCGGCATGCGACCACCCTACCTACCCTTATGCCGGCGAGTACCGGATATTGCAATTATATCACTATTCCTTCAACTTCATTAGCGTTCACCTCGTGGAACCAGAGGTTTTACCCGCCGCTGATGACATTCAACCGACGCGATCACTTGGGAACGCGGGCTATCGGCCCAGATGTGCGATGTGCGGCTGGTATCTGTCACCCCATCCCCCGCTTGCGGGGTGTCCTGGGGCCCGCTCCTCCCGATGCAGTGACGGGGATAGGTTAATCGGTGAGCCGGTGGGAGCCAGCTATGGTTACGTCCACAGATGGCAGGATTCGGGCGAGAGCGTGATCAACAAGCGACGGTCATTCGAGCGCATTGCCGGATGCGGGCGAGAAGTCCGCGCACCCAGGCCCAGTGCCGGATGCGGGCGAGAAGTCCGCGCACCCAGGCCCAGTGCCGGATGCGGGCGAGAAGTCCGCGCACC
>JAGHYT010000017.1:0-45276 GCA_017743535.1 Chloroflexus sp. | reverse complement strand
CCCAGGGGGGCAGGCATGAGGCAGGCCGGCGGCCCACGTACCCAGGGGGGCAGGCCCGAGGCGGGCCGGAGGCCCGTGTACCCAGAGGGTCAGGCCCGAGGCGGGCCGGAGGCTTGCGTACCCAGGGGAGTAGGCCCGAGGCGGGCCGGAGGCTTGCGTACCCAGGGGGGCAGGCATGAGGCAGGCCGGCGGCCCGCGTACCCAGGGGGCAGGTGCAAGGCGGGCCGGAGGCCCGCGTACCCAGGGGGCAGGTGCAAGGCGGGCCGGAGGCTTACGTACCCAGGGGGGGCAGGCCCGAGGCGGGCCGGAGGCTTGCGTACCATTCATAGGTTCCGTTGAACGAAATGCGTGTTCAATGGTACCATGATACTCGTCGCAACAACCGCCGTTGTTCAGATAGAACCCTTATGGACGAATCAACCAATAGCCGCATGGTGGCAGCACTGCACGACTTTCAACGACTGCGCTGGCGGGCTGATATTGAACATCTCTTGGCGCGCCTACGGGGTCAGTCAGATGATTTGCTGCCGTTTGAGGAAGTTCGCCAACGAGTCCGTGCCAGTGTAGCTGGCGAACGTCAGTTGCGTGAAATTCCGCTCGACGCAATCGTAGGCAGTGTTGGCCGGTACCATGACTTCAACCGCAATTTCTTACCTCGCCGCGACGATGACTGGCAGCGTTGGTCACGGGTGATGGCTGCGGTTGAAAGCTGGCATGGCTGGCCTCCGATTGAGGTGTATCAGATCGGCGATGCTTACTTTGTGATCGACGGCAATCATCGCGTATCGGTAGCACGTCAAATGGGGATGGATCACATCCAGGCGTATGTCATCCCGCTGCAATCGCGAGTGCCGATTGATCCGTCAATGACACTAGAGGAGGTGATCATCGCTGGTGAATATGCTGGTTTTCTCGAAGCCACCCGGCTTGACACGCTGCGGCCCGGTTGTGATTTACGAGTAACTGTTGCCGGACAATATGAGAAGCTGCGTCAACAGATCGAGCATCTTCAACAACGACTGACCACAGCCGATACTGCGTCATCGTTCGTGGAAGCGGCCTGCATCTGGTACGATCAGGTGTATCGTCCGATTGCCGATCTGATTCAGGAGCGGGGGCTGTTACGCGATTTTCCGCAACGAACGACGACCGATCTCTATCTCTGGCTCTGTGATCACCGTGACGAGCTAAGCAAACGATTGAGCTGGGAAATCAGTCTGACCCAGGCTATTGATGATCTGGCAGAAGCACCTGGTCGGGCTGAACAACTCCTTGAGCGGATGATCCCCGACAACCTCGAACCAGCGACACCGGCCGGTGTCTGGCGTCGCCATCGTCGGCTTGATCCGGCATTCTGGTTGTTTCGCGAGGTGCTGGTGCCGGTGAGTAGTCAGCCTGACCAATGGCAGGTTCTCGATCAGTTATTGCAATGGGCTGAACGAGAGCCGATCCGACTACTCGGTCTCCACGTTGTGCGTAGTGCTCGTCAGCGTGATTCGGCTGCTGCTCGATCAGTCGTGCAGACGTTTATAGATCGCTGCGCTACCGCTGGTGTGCGCGGTGAGTGTGCCATCGAGGTTGGCGCCATCGGGCGGGCAATTCGCGAGCGGGCACGTCTGGTCGATCTGATCGCGGTTCAGGTAAACCATCCACCCGGTTCATCACCGCTGGCGCGTTTGGCCTCTGGCTTGCGCACAATTCTGCGTTGTTCAGTACGTCCGGTGTTAGCGGTACCCCAAACGGTTACGCAGGTCGAGCGGTTACTGTTGGCTTACGATGGTAGTCGTAAAGCTGAAGAGGCGCTCTATCTGGCGACATACCTCGCCGCACGCTGGCACCTGGCGCTCAACGTTGTCACCGTGCTCGAAGGAAACGCTAGTGCCGAACAGGTACGGTTACGCGCATTTCGTTATCTCGAACAGTATCAGATTGCTGCCGGGTATATCATCGAACGCGGTGAACCGGCTTCGGCAATCATCCACGCAGCCGCGCAGACTCGCGCCGATCTGTTGGTAATGGGCGGCTATGGCCACCGCGATCCGTTAAGCGATCTGGTTATTGGTTCGACAACTGAAGCATTGTTGCGTGCCCGTCAGTTACCGATTTTGGTCGTTTAGACGGTATGAGTATAGAAGTGAGCGTATGTCTAATGATTCTTTGCCCAGTATGGGTGATGGTTAGCACGTTGCAAAGTGCTCTGTTTTCACCTCATCCGACATAGGGACTGAGGGTAGAAGAAGAGAGGATCAAGGTACAGATAGATTCCGACCCGTCCGTAGCGCATGTGGAGGCCCGTTGCTTTCCGCTCAGATGAACGTTTATGGTACCTCTGGTTGGCTCGCCGATGATGCACGGCAGCAAAGCGGTGTTCGTTCACCTCACGTTCAATGCGGGCCAGAGGCCCGCGTACCCGGACCCGGGCGACCGCGTAGGTCAATGACGTTGCTGGTACCTCTGGTTGGCTCGCCGATGATGCACGGCAGCAAAGCGGTGTTCGTTCACCTAACATTCAATGCGGGCCAGAGGTCCGCGTACCTGGACCTGGGTGACCGCGTAGGTCAATGACGTTTCCGGTACCCCTTGTTGGCTCGCCGATGATGCACGTCAGCAGAGCGGTGTTCGTTCACCTCACGTTCAATGCGGGCCAGAGGTCCGCGTACCCAGACCCGGGCGACCGCGCAGGTCAATGACGTTTTAAGCGCCTGAATGGTATTCATCGTTGTATCCCTCCGTCCGGTTACAGCGCATTGGTTCTCGTAAGACCAAAAGACACCCTCCCAACTCTCCCCCACATTTTCGCAAGACGCGATATAATACAGAATACCGGTACAAAAAACGTTTCTCATAAATCAGTGAGGAGTGCGCGGTGAGCGTGTATAACCCCAACGATGCCGATTTTGCGTTCACAATCGGGATCGAAGAAGAGTACCAGATCGTCGATCCTGAAACCCGTGAGTTACGCAGCTACATCACTCAAATCCTTGAGCCAGGTCGTACCATTCTACGCGAACAAATCAAACCAGAGATGCATCAGAGCATTGTCGAAGTAGGTACTCGTCCTTGTCGCACGATAAGCGAGGCCCGAACCGAGATTACCCGGCTACGCAGTACAATCGCCGGCCTGGCAGCCCGTCACAACCTGCGGATCGTCGCTGCCGGTACCCATCCCTTTTCATCGTGGATGCAGCAAGAGATCACACCCGATGAACGGTACCACATGGTTGTCGGTGAAATGCAGGAGGCCGCACTCCAACTCCTCATCTTCGGCATGCATTGCCACATTGGCATGCCCAACAACGAGGTCGCGATTGAGCTAATGAATGTTGCACGCTATATCTGTCCGCATTTACTGGCGCTCAGCACCTCTTCTCCGTTTTGGATGGGACGTAATACCGGTTTCAAGTCATATCGTAGTGTGATTTTCAGCACGTTTCCGCGTACCGGGATTCCGCCAACTTTTCATTCGGCCAGTGAATTCGAGCGTTACGTACAGTTGTTAATTAATACCGGCTGTATTGATAATGGCAAAAAGATATGGTGGGATTTGCGGCCACACCCCTTCTTCGGTACACTCGAGTTTCGCGTCTGCGATATTGCCACTAGAGTTGAAGAGTGTCTGGCGCTGGCCGCCACTATGCAGGCGCTGATCGTGAAGTTTTACACCTTGTTTGAGGAAAATATGACCTTCCGCGTCTACCGCCGCGCCTTGATCAACGAGAACAAATGGCGGGCCCAACGCTGGGGGCTTGATGGTAAACTCATCGATTTCGGTAAACGGAAAGAGGTAGAGGCGAAGGCGTTGGTGTACGAGATCGTCGAACTGGTAGACGATGTTGTTGATATGCTTGGCTCACGACGTGAGGTAGAATATCTCCTCAAGATCGTCGAGCATGGTACGAGTGCCGACCGCCAACTGCGCGTGTTTGCCGAAACCAACGACTTGAAAGCTGTGGTAGACCATCTGATGACCGAGACGATGGAAGGCGTGCCGGTCATGACATTTGACTCGGCAACCCAAACCATGCATCATTGAGCACTGGTACTAGAGAGGATTCCCTGTATGGATTTTGAATTAACACCCGAACAGCAGTTTATTCGGCAGACAGTACGTGAATTCGCCGAGAAGGAAATTGCGCCGAAGGCCCGCTACGTCGATGAACACAGTGCGTTTCCGAGTGAGACTTTTGCAAAAATGGCTCAGCTCGGTCTGATGGGCTTGCCCTTCCCTGAAGAGTATGGTGGTGCCGGTGCTGATAGTGTGAGCACCGCAATTGCGATTGAAGAGGTGGCCCGTTGCTGTGGCAGCACAGCCCTGGCATACGCTGCCCACATTGGCCTGGGTAGCGCGCCGATTGCAATGTTCGGTACCGAAGAACAGAAGCGTCGCTTCCTGGTGCCGGCTGCCAGAGGCGAATATCTGGCTGCTTTTGGTCTCACCGAACCACACGCCGGCTCTGATGCAGGTGCTACCCGCACCACTGCTCGCCTAGTTGGTGATGAATGGGTAATCAATGGCCAAAAAATGTGGATCACCAATGCCCCCATTGCCGGTCATATCATCGTTACTGCTGTCACCGACCCCGAACTCGGCAAGAAGGGCATCTCGTCATTTATCATTCCGCGCGGAACACCAGGACTGAGCTTCGGTAAACACGAACCAAAGATGGGATTACGCGGCTCGGTTAGTACCGCCGTGATGCTCGATGATGTGCGGGTACCACGTGAAAACCTGCTCGGTGAGCGTGGTCGTGGTTTTATTCAATTCCTACAGGTTCTGGATGGCGGCCGAATTGGAATTGGGGCAATGGCCATCGGTCTTGCCCAGGCAGCATACGAAGCCGCAGTGGCGTATGCCCGCGAACGAACGGCCTTTGGCAAACCGATAGGCGCTCATCAATCGGTTGCGAACATGATTGCAAACATGGCCGTTGATCTGGCAGCCGCCCGTGCTCTGGTATACGGTGCAGCCCGCCTGAAAGACGCTGGGCGCCCCTATACCCGCGAGGCGGCTATTGCTAAGCTCTTCGCTTCTGAAGCATCAGAGCGTATCTGTCGCGATGCCATTCAAGTTTTTGGCGGCTACGGTTATAGTCAAGAGTATCCGGTTGAACGCCTCTACCGTGATACACGGCTGCTGACCATTGGTGAAGGAACGTCGGAAATCTTACGTGGGGTCATTGCCCATTCTGTTCTCGGCCTGCGCGGGTAACAGCTTGTGCTACAATAAAAGACGCACGATAGCCAGTGCTTATGAGGTCTCTGACGAGGAAGTACTATGACGCAAAGCCAGCCCGAGACCGACCGCGCCGGTCCTGCGATCAATCCGGCTGATTTGCAGGCGCTCATTGCGCAGGGACGGCAACGAGGCTTCGTCACATTCGAGGATATTCAGCGGCTGATCCCTAACCCGGATGAGTCGATCGAACAGATCGACAGCATCTATGCGACACTAGCCGAGGCCGGTATCCCTGTGCAAGACAGCGATGAATTGGTTCTGGAAGATGAGTCATCATCGCTGTCTGCAATAGATATTGATCTCGACGATGAGTTGTCAGACGCGCTGCTGAGCGATAGCGTGCGGCTCTATCTGCGCGAGATCGGGCAGGTACCGCTGCTCACGGCCGAACAAGAAAAGCGCCTGGCGCAATTGATTGAACGGGGTCAGGAAGCAGAACGGAAACTGGCTTCCCTTCCGCCTGATAGCCCAGAAGCGATGCGCTTACGGCAGGTGAAAGCGCAGGGTGATGAGGCCAGGCAGCAAATGGCGGCGGCAAATTTACGTCTGGTAGTTAGTATTGCCAAGCGTTATCGCGACCGTGGCTTGCCGCTGCTCGATCTGATTCAAGAAGGAAGCCTGGGTTTGCTGCGGGCAATCGAAAAGTTTGATTACAAGAAAGGCTATAAGTTTAGTACCTACGCGACCTGGTGGATCAAACAAGCGCTCTCGCGCGCCTTGGCCGATCAATCGCGGTTGGTACGACTGCCGGTTCATCTGGGCGAGACACTCAATCGTATTCAGACAGCGCGTCGTCAACTTACCCAGACGCTCGGTCGCGAGCCAACCGATACCGAGCTGGCAAATCATCTCGGCATGAACGAGGAGAAGCTGCGTGAGTTGCGACGTACTGCGCAAGACCCGGTATCGCTGGCAACCCCAGTCGGGGAAGAGGCCGATAGCACGTTGGCCGATTTTATTCCCGATCCCCATGCGCTTGATGCAGATGACGCAGCGGCAAGTGGTATGCTCCGCCAGCAGATTGCTGCCGCCCTCGATCAGCTTAGCGAGCGCGAACGGCGTGTGCTTGAGCTGCGCTACGGCTTAACCGATGGTCAGCCGCGTACCCTGGAAGAGGTGGGAAAGGCGTTCGGCGTGACGCGCGAGCGAGTGCGTCAGATCGAGGTGAAAGCGTTACGTAAGTTACGCCATCCACGGTTGGGGAAGCTGCTGAAGGATTTCCTTGATCAAGCCTGAGGTACTATACGCCGATACATAGGAAGGGGCACGTTGGCGACGTGTCCTTTTCTTGTGGAGAGCCGTCTGGGGAACGGAATCGCCGTCGGCACAGTGCTGATGTACCCCTACGGTGTTTTTCGGTTGTACGACGCGGGGTGGCGACGATTCCTGTTGCATGTTTGAATTCACTGCAAAAAGGTGATCTTCTCACCACAGAGACCACGGAGATCACAGAGACTAAAGATAATTTTATCTTTCATTGAACATAGGGTTGTGAAATTTTCTTGCATGCACCCAATGGCCAAAAATTATCCTTTTATTCATAAACCTTACACGCTCTGCGTGCTCTGTGTGCTCCGTGGTGAGTTTTTGCAGTGGACTCATGTTTTGTGCAAATCTGCAATCCATTCTTTCTGTCATTTCGTATAATCTTATAGCAAACCGTCATACTACGATTGATGAGGTCATTCCATGCCCGTAAATACCACTATCGCTACTGCCATCTTGCTTATTGTTCTTGGGGTTGGCGGTGTCTTTTCTACCGGTGCGATAACGGCTACTATTCCTGCCCTATTTGGAATCGTTCTCTTTGGCCTGGGTATCGCAATTGAACGTAGTAATAATCCACCTCTCTTTGAACGACTAGCCGCGCTCGTAGGACTGTTGGGCGTCCTTGCCCCAATTGGGAATCTTGTACGCATTATTGGTCAGAATGGCCTGATTATCAACGCCGCAGTGTTCGCCAATCTTACCCTGCTCGGCATCTGCGGATTGTACCTGTTGGTCTGGTTGTGGGAGCAGATCAGCGGTGAGCGGATTAAAATTAAATAGCAGCACAGGGGTACAACGAAAGATACCCCTGTGCTGCCAGACGTGTTCAATCGCTATGACGTCCAACTTCGATACCAGCCAGGCGTTCAAGCGCCTTGATCAACGCATGATTGCCCTCGTGCCCCAAACCGGCGGCTTGCAGGGTACGGTAGAGATGAAAGGCGGTAGAAGTGGTTAGCATCGGCGCACCAACTGCATCAGCCGCCGCTAAAACCAATCGTAAATCTTTCTGTTGGAGATCGATGGTAAAGCCAGGCCGCCAGTCGCGTCGAATGACCTGTGGACCGCGATTCGTGAGCATCCAGCTTCCCGCAGCACCGCTGCTTACCGCTGCTAGTGTCTTTTCGAGATCAACGCCACTTGCCTGGGCAAAGACGAACGCTTCGCTGATAGCCAACATCGTTCCGACCACCAGAATCTGATTAACCAACTTCACCGTCTGTCCGGCGCCATGGTCGCCGACATGGGTGATAGTTTTCCCCATTGCCTGCAAAACCGGCATAGCCCGTTCTACCAGAGCTGCCGGGCCGCCAACCATAATACTCAGCGTCCCGCGTGCCGCGCCTTCACTGCCCCCACTTACCGGTGCATCGAGAAAGCCGATACCTCGCTCTGCGAGGCGAGCAGCAAACTGCTGTGCTCCTTGCGGGCTGATCGTGCTCATGTCAATAACCAGCGTTCCGGCCCGTGCGCCCTCTACAACACCGTGCGGCCCGAATAGCACCGCTTCAACATCCGGTGTATCACTCACACAACTGATCACAATATCGCTGTGTGCGGCAAGATCGGCTGGCGAAGTAGCCAGCCGTGCTCCGGTTGCCACCAACTCATCGGCTCGCCCAGGTGTCCGATTCCAGACGGTCAATGGAAAGCCAGCACGGAGAATATTGGCTGCCATTCCGCGCCCCATAATGCCCAGACCAATAAAACCGATCCGTTCATGCATAATCGACTCCTCAACACTTTGGCCGAACGTCCCTGACATCGGGGAATGGTATCATAACCTGAGGTGCAACATTACACGTAGGATACGACACGAAGAGCGGTCATAACAACGTGTTTTTGCCGTCGGTAGGGGAATGAGGTTCCAACCTGCTACACTACGCACGGCAATAAAACCAATCGGGCTGTCATCATACGGCCAAGAAATCCTCTTGTTCGTCTAAACCGGTTTGTATCTGAAAAAGGTGTGTTTATGCCTGGTGCTTTAGCCGATCTGCTCATTCTCGATTTTAGTCGGGTTCTCGCCGGTCCCTACGCTACCATGGTTCTCGCCGATCTAGGTGCTCGTGTAATCAAAATCGAACAACCTGGTCTTGGCGATGAGACGCGCCAGTGGGGACCTCCCTTCACCGAAGATGGACTCAGTGCGTACTTTATTGCCGTTAACCGCAACAAACAGAGTGTGACGATCAACCTCAAACATCCAGATGGTCAGGCCATTGCCCGTACCTTCGCCCGACGTGCCGATGTTCTGATCGAGAATTTCTTACCAGGGACAATGTCGCGACTCGGACTGGGGTATGACGATCTGCGACTCATCAATCCAGGGCTGGTCTACTGTAGCATTACCGGCTACGGCCAGTACGGTCCTGATGCGCACCGACCCGGTTACGACACTGTCATTCAGGCTGAAGGCGGATTGATGAGTATTACCGGTGAACCAGATGGTCAACCGATGAAGACCGGGGTTGCCGTCGCCGACATTACAACCGGTTTATATGCTGCAACCAGTATTTTGGCTGCCCTTCATTATCGATCCCAAACCGGTGAAGGCCAATACATCGATCTAGCCCTTTTCGATGTACAACTGAGTTGGTTAGCGAATGTCGCCTCGGCATACCTGATCTCTGGTCAACCACCACGACGGTACGGCAATGCTCACGCCACAATCGTACCTTACCAGCCCTTCGCCGCTGCCGATGGCTACATTATGATTGCCGTTGGGAATGACCGACAATTTGCCCGTTTCTGTCAGGTGCTCAACCGTCCTGAATGGGTGACCGATAAGCGGTTTGCTACTAATCCGGCCCGTGTCACCAATCGTGAAAGTTTAATCGAGGCCATCGCCGACATTATTGCCCGTGAACCGGTCGTTGTTTGGGTGGAAAAGTTGCGTGCTGCTGACGTGCCGTGCGGGCCGGTCAACGACATCCCTACCGCGCTTCATAGTCGCCAGGCCCAAGCCAGAGCAATGGTACGGCAGATTGATGGCATACGGATGGTTGGCCCGGTGCCTGTCTTCAGTGCCACACCTGCGACCATTCGCTCGGCACCACCTGCGCTTGGCGCTGACACAGAGGCTGTGCTGGCAGAATTTGGCTATTCTGCCGAACAGATTCGCCGCTTCCGTGCTGAGGGCATTGTATAGGGGCGGGTTCCTGATCCGCCCCTTCTTTGCGCATCACCACAACGCAAACACCCGGCTCGGCCCACCGGAACCTGCCGCAATCTTCGGCGCACCAACTACCAACGTTGCTCCACTGGGCGGAATAGATTCCAGGTTCGCCAGATTCTCTAATCCCCAGCGATTGGTTGGCAACAACGTATAGTGGACGGCAAACGTCGTTGATGGGCCATGGTCGAGGCTTAGCGTATCAACCCCAATTCCGCTGATGTTACGCTCGGTAAGCAGAAAATCAATTGCATCCTTCCCAAAACCGGGAAAATGCATCACCCCACTCGAATCAGTGTTACGGAACAGCTCCACCGAATGAGCACGTGCGCCCCAACCACTGGCCATCAGTACTGCTGCATTATTGGGAATGCGACCGTACCGTCGCTCCCAGGCCCGAATATCATCTGGAGTAACCACCGTATCGGGATCACGTGCAGCGCGTTCGGTAATGTTGATCACGACCGCCGGGACGACCAGTGATCGCACCGGAATTTGATCGACGAAGAGGCCGTTGGGCGCAAAGTGCACCGGCGCATCCATATGGGTGCCCGAATGCTCCCAATAATTCAAGATACTGCCGTAATAGCCGTCGCGGTCGTGGAAGACCACCGGTGTAATCTGAAACGGCGCCGCACCGGGGAAGAGAGGAAATTGGGTTCCTAACAAATGGGTCAGATCGGCAACATTCTGAAAACTTACCCGCGTGCTGGTGGCTGCTTCAGCCGTAAACGGCGCGGCTACGGCTGCAACCGCTGCCCCTAAGCCAAATTTGAGGAGACTGCGCCGACTGATTTCGGGTGACAGGATCGACTCGATGAAGCGCGGTGGACACATACAACCTCTCCTTTTCAGATACTTTCTGCAAATCACACTGTCAACGTATCAGCAGAAGCGAGTTTTCAATCCACCTTTTGCAACCAATACTTACCGAGAGGGGCATCGGGCAGAGAATGCGATCGCCTCTTCTGACCATCGCTCCCAGAGCTTCAAGCCTCAATCCGCTCTACCTGTCCGTGGAGTGATTGTGGTTGCAACACCGCCAGCAAGACCGGACAAAGGCGTTCGAGATCGGATTGAAGGGCTTTCATCTCGGCATCACTGACATCACCGCGATACCGGATCGTATATTGCAGATCAGTGGGTGCCACCGGCACATCAGTGCTGACGGCCAGCGCACCGCGATAATCGATCTGACCACTGACTTCAACCTGTAAATCATCGATTGCCAGTTCGCGATCGGCGGCAATTGCTAGCGCAGAATGCGCAATGCAACTGGCCATTGCTGCCAGCAATAGCTCTGGCGCATTTGGACCAAGATCATAACCACCGAGGGCTGGTCCCGAATCGCTCAACACTGTATGATCGCGTATTCGCACCGGACGTAAACCTGTGCCTGCTGCAACTGTAACAGCGGCGCTCAACCTGACCGGTGTTACTTGCTGACTCCGTAACCGATCACTAAATGCAGCCAGCGCCTGCCGCTTACGGGCTAAAAACTCTCGTAAACTCCAAATCGGAGCCATAGATGCCTCATCGCAGTGCTGCTTGTTGAGAACCCAGGGATTGGTAATATTATGACCGAGAGCAATCTTTCTGTCAAATTAACGACTCCGTGAAGGCTATTTCCGGCTACAATGATGGTGAAACACAAGGGTGCGTAATCTTTTTGGCGCCAATCTCTTCAGACGCACCGGGGGTAAAGGAATGGTGTTCAACCTCAACATAACAATTGTTCTGCTGTGCATCGTCTGCCTTGTTGCAGGAGGCGTAGCTGTTTATCTCTGGCCACGCCGTAGCAGACCGGGCGGGGTTGCATTTTTGCTTATGTTAGCTGCCGTCATTATATGGGCTGGCGCGGATGCACTGGAATTAGCATCAGCTACGCTGGAACAGAAATTGTTCTGGCGCGTAGCCCAACAATTCGGCATCGTCTTTCTACCGCCAAGCTGGCTGTTATTTGCCTTTAGCTATCTCGACTTTCAGCCCTGGAACCGATCACGGGCACGTTGGTTGCTGTTTCTCATACCTGGTATTACCCTCGGTGTTGCACTTACCAATCCCTGGCACCGTCTCTTCTACAATGAAGTATTGTTGAGTGCCGAGATACCACCTCAACTCAGGGTGATTCCTGGATACTGGTACTGGTTTCATATCGGCTATTCATACCTGTGCCTGACCAGTGGTCTGGCTCTGATTGCCGGCGCGTTTTGGCACGCTTCACCGCTCTTTCGGCGCCAGATGTTATTACTGGGCATTGGGTTCCTTTTCCCGTTTTTATCAAACTGGACATACCTCAGTCAGGTCACTTATCTTGGCGTTGATCTGACACCGATTTCGCTCCTACTTTCAGCGCCTTTCATCTTGTCTGGACTATACCGGTATCAATTCTTGAACCTAACCCCCATTGCTCGCAACCGTCTCATCGAGGTCATGTCTGATGCGATGATCGTTATCGACGAACAACAGCGCATCGTCGATCTGAATCCTGCTGCCCAACAACTCTTCGGCTCTTCAATGGCAATCAACAATCGTCTAGAAACTGCCCTCAAATGGCCATCGTTACTAAAAGCAGTTGGTTCAGCCGAGCCAGTACGGCTCGAACTCGATTATCCTCCCCACCCTGAACGGTTCTTCGACGTGATAATCAACCCTATCGAAGGGTATCAAGGGAAGTCGAGTGGTCACGTGTTGCTGTTTCGCGAGACCACTGCCCGTAAGAAAGCCGAGCAAAGCCTGCAAGAGGCTCTGCGTCGTTTTACCGATATTATCGAACAGACACCACTGGTTGCCATCCAACGTGTTGATCGTCACGGTGTGATACTAGAATGGAACCGGGTATGTGAGCAATTTTACGGCTACACGGCAGCCGAAGCTTGTGGTCAACGTTTGCAAGATTTGATCCTGACCGGTCAGGAGATAAGCGAATTTGAACATTACATCGAACAGATTTGGCAAAGCGGTCAGGCTCTTCCCCCACGAACCTGGCAAATCCGTACCAAAACCGGTGATGTGCGTTGGATGTATTCAGCGATGTTCCCACTCTTCTTTCGAGGATGGGTCAGCGACATTGTCCGCATGGATGTTGATATTACCGACATTCGGCGGGCAGAAGAGAGCGTCCGTCGCCAACGAGATCGTCTCGCTGCCCTTCACCGACTTACCCTCGACTGGTTACAACGTCGTGAGATAGATGACCTTTTACAGGCAATTACCGATAGTGCGTATACATTGCTCAATGTTAGCTACGCTGAGCTTCTGTTAGTAGAGGATGAGCAGACGCTTGTTATCCGTGCATGTACACCACCATTACCGGCACGGGTCGCACGTCGTGAATCATCTTCTACCGCCGTCTTATCATGGAAAGCGTTCCAAACCCGTCAACCGGCCATCGTTCTCAACTACACCGAATGGCCGGACCACTCACCTGATTATGAATCGTTTCATTTTGGACCAGCAATGACCATTCCAATCATTGTGGAAGATGAGTGTCTCGGTGTACTGGGTATGGCTCGTGATCAGCATAGTTCACCTTTCACCCCGGACGAGATTCGACTTGCGATGTTGCTGGGCCAACTAGCTGCGCTGATCCTCGACAATTCCAAACTGTACGCTGCTGCTCAGCGCGAAATTGCCGAACGTCAACAGGCTGAGCGTGAACAGGCAAAATTGCAGGCTCAATTGCTTCAGGCACAAAAGATGGAGGCTATTGGTCAGTTAGCCGGTGGGATCGCTCACGATTTCAATAATCTTCTGACCGTCATTACCGGCAATGTAGAGTTAGCTTTACTAGAGATAACTCCGGATCACCCGATCTATCCTGAACTTGAATCGATACGCCAGAGTACAGCCCGTGCCGGTGAGCTGGTGCGGCAACTATTGACGTTTGCTCGCCGCCAACCAGGTCAACCGCAAGTGATCGACGTCAATCGCCAGATTCGTGACACAATGAGCATGATGAGGCGTCTGATTGGCGAACATATTCATTTACACCTAGAATTGGATGATTCAATAGAAAAGGTAAAGATTGATCCGAACCAGTTTGAGCAGGTACTGATTAATCTGGTAGTGAATGCCCGTGATGCAATGCCAGATGGCGGTCAATTAACGATTCGCACGACCAATCAGTATATCTCTGCTGATGATATTCCGCCACTCAGTCAGGCTCAGGCTGGCCGATATGTTTTACTATCAGTATGTGATACCGGCACCGGCATCGATGAATCCATTCGCGAACATATTTTTGAACCATACTTCACGACCAAACCGATGGGTAAGGGAAGTGGGCTGGGATTAGCTATTTGTAGTGGTATTGTGACCCAGCACGGAGGTTTTTTCAACGTTGATAGTCAGCCGGGTATCGGAAGCTGCTTTACCGTCGCACTTCCGGCAGTGACTGCCGATCCTGTAGATGTCAATACTGACGTCATTGACAGTGAGAGCCCGTATGAGAATATTAATCGTGAAACGATCTTACTGGTTGAAGATGAACCTGGAGTACGACAGATGGCAGCTCGTCTGCTCCGTGAACATGGGTATACTGTTATAGAAGCAACTAATGCGCAGGAGGCAATAGCCATTGCGCAACAACACGAAGTCCATGTGTTGATAACCGATGTCGTATTACCGCACGGTGATGGGATCACACTAGCCCATCATCTTCAGGCGTCTTTCCCGCAGATACGGGTGCTCTTAATGTCAGGATACATGCAACATATCATGCCAAACGGCAACGCACCACCATTTCCGGTGTTGAGTAAACCCTTCACCCGTCATCAGCTTCTGGCCATGATTCGGCAAACCGCAAGACCGACATGCTGAGAGGTGCCCTATGGAACAGATCGGTGGAATCCTGATTGCGGTCGTCACGACCGTTCTTCTCGGACTGATCGGATTTGCCGCCTGGCGGTATTGGCGCGAGCAGGTGAACATTTCACCAGAAGATGAAGAGCATCTCCGTGAGATTGCCGAACTCAACGAACGACAGGCCCACCGGATCAGCGATCAACAATTGCGTACCATGATAGATCCGGACAAAGCATGGCAGATCATGGTGCAACGAGGTCGTAACAATACCCGTCGTCGTCCACAATCATAGGGGCAACCCCATAGGTTGCCCCTCACAGCGCTTCATACGTGCGCTGGGGCCTCATTTCCGGCTTCGGCGGCTGCCCTTCGCACGTTGACGAACAACAGCAGGAGAAATCCGCTGATAAAGAAGATGATTAGTGACACAATCGCGATGCGATAGCTCCCGGTAAGCTGGTACGCAATCCCAAACAGGAGCGGTGCGAGCCAGCTTGTACCACGCTCACCAACCTCGTATAGACTGAAGTATTCTGCTTCCTGGCCTTTGGGGATCATCAATGAGAAGAGCGAACGGCTGATCGCCTGGCTTCCCCCCAATACGAGTGCGATTGCTGCACCCAGAGCAACGAACTGTGCTTCGTTGTTAGCTGGCATAACGTAAGCATAACTGACCACCAGCGTCCAGATCACCAAACTACCCAGCAGCACACGCTTCGAGCCGAGGCGAGACGCCAGGGCACCGAAGATCAACGCACCAACAAAGGCTACAAACTGCACCATCAAAATGGTCGCAATCCGAGTAGACTCCCCAATGCCGAGTTCTTCGGCACCGAATTGAGCCGCCAGGGCAATAACAGCCTGAATACCGTCGTTGTAAAGCAGATAGGCGGCCAGAAATAGCAGCGTCTGTGGATAGCCGCGCATCTGGCGAAAGGTATGGGCTAACTGACGAAAACCGACTGTCAAATAGTTTTCGCCTGGCGGCAACTGGCGAACCGCACCCCGATTCTGAAGTGTCCACATCGGAATCAGGGTAAAGATCGCCCACCACATCCCTGCCGACACCAGACTGATGCGTACTGCCATCGCACTCTCTACGCCAAACGACTCGGCATTGAGGAAGAAGACCAGATTGGCGGCAAGTAGTAACCCACCACCGAGATACCCAAGGGCCCATCCTTGTGAAGAAACCGCGTCACGCCGTTCGGCACTGGCAATATCTGGCAAGAAGGCGTTATAAAAGACAATCGAGGCGCCGAAGGTGAGATTGGCAATCAGAAACAAGATTCCACCTAACAAATAGTTTGTACCCTCGAGAAAGTAGAGGCCCATTGTCGCAAACGCACCTGTATAAGCAAAGATAGCCAGCATTTGCTTACGGGCGTTGGAATAATCGGCGATAGCGCCGAGAATAGGGAGAAAAAAGACCTGTAACAAAACCGAGAGCGACACAACATAGGGGAAGAACGATCCGGCTGCCACCGGAATCCCAAAGGGGTAGACAAATCCATTCGCATCAGCCGCATTGCGGGCAATTGAGGTCAGGTATGGCCCTAAGAAGACAGTTACAACTGTGGTCGAAAATGCTGAATTCGCCCAATCGTAGAAGTACCAACCGATCTGTTCCCGACGATTGTCAATTGCGGATGCTACTACTGCCATGCAAGCTCCTTTACCTCACCATAGCTGTCGGTGAGTATGCACAACCCCACCTTGTCAAGCGTACTTATAACATTTCAGTCTGCCCGGCGTTGCTATTGTACCACGACAGTGATGAGGACGACGTGGTGAGGGTGGGTAATGTTGCCAACGGATGAAAAATGCCTGATGATTCCTGTACGTGCGTGAGTTTCCGTCTTCGTTAGGCGGGTAAGAATCTGCGCTTGACACGGTTGAGCAAGAGTGTATCCTGTCTCAACCACCTTCGTCGGCGTATAAACGATTACATACCGTATCAGCACGCAGTATTTACTAAAAGCTGTCGATTATCTGGTGTACAACATAATTCTTCCACTGACTCAAAAAGTCCATCATCGAGGTAGAGAGGGTCGGGCAGATTATCACTTTTCTGGAAATTCGCTTCTTTGGGTGTGGGAATGATATTCCAGAGTAAATTGTGTGCCACAAAATACCACGGAAGCAAGTAGCCGAGCGAAATATTATCTTTCTGGAGTAACTGACCGGAGTAAATGTAGGCAAAATTCTTCTTATAGACAAATTTTTAAGACTAGTGTCCTGGGAGAGAGTCTTTTGTCTGTGATTCAAAGAGTTTTTCAGCAATACTCGGGACATTGGGATTATTCTTCTGCAAATAATTGGTCAAATGACGCAGGCAAAACTTAGTTAGAACGCTTCGATGTTGTTGAAGGTAGAGCTGCCAGTCAGGGTGAATTTCAATAGCAGGAGCAGGAATATTCACAAATCTGTAGAGACAGGGCTGAGGGCTAGCAAATGAACAATCAGCCAGATCACGAATTCGACGGTTGCATTCCTGATCTTTGAGACCACGCAAAGCTTGATCAAAAAATGGACGAATGAAGCGGTAAGGAACATATCTTTCAAGGGAGCGGATTTTTCGTCCGATGGTGTCTTCTTGCTGGAGATGAGTGAGGACGGTCTGAATGATACAATCACGGGAACTATCGATGTCCAGGCTTGAATTCTTTATTAGGAGATCGATCAATTTTTTTAGCTGGTCATTATCACCCAATGAAAGTCTTAGGTCATTGACTACATACCAGGCGTGGGCGATCATGCGTGCCAGCAGCGAATCTATCTCGAAAACTCGCTCGTCGTTTTCATTTACACTTTCCAGTAATGCCAGAAACCAGTAAAACTTGTACGAAGTAGTAACGTGCTCGAAACTGTTTGCCAAAGCGGCAATGGGAAGTGATGGCGACGGAGTTATCGAAATCATAAGCTGATTTTTATGGTCTTATGGTTTCATTACCACTTCTGAAACAATTTCTCTGCCGTAATCCGATTGTGCTATGTCACTTAGAAGTGACTGTTTCGGCGAAAGCCTCATGATACGCGCTTATTACGTCGTATGGAGTATTATACCACCTTGTTCGGTGATTGACCAGGAGATCTGTGTGCGTTTCAGTCTTTTCAACGTTCTTTTTTCCATCCAATAACGATGATGAAGAAGATCAGATAAGATATCAGGAAAGAGAAGTGAAATGGAGAAGCGAGTTCCTCTCTTTGTTCCACTTGCGAGGGACCTTGGTGATTATACTGGTTTCACCGTGTATTTCAGATATTCGCCCTGTGGCTTGTTCTTCATCGAAACAACCACCTTGTTGCAGAATCTGAATTGTCAAACGATTCGGGAATCAGTAAAAGCACGTGATACGTTCCTGGCGGTATGCAAAATGGAAAATGGCTGTCTAACGCTCGGTAACATGTGGTACGATACCCGTATTACGGTGCGTCAATTGTGGGCACCTGCTTTGTGGTTTAGAAGGAGTTTTTTGTGAGTATGAACTGGTCGCTTCGGCATACGGTATGGATCGGATTAGTCGTGAGTCTGATGTTGACTGCCTGTAATGCGCCATCAGGCCCAACCGTTGCCGGTTCACCAACGACGAACATTCCTCCGGCTTCATCAACACCGACCCGATCATCTTCGGTGCCGGCGGATGCGATTGCACGAGTGGGGGATGCCTTTATTTTGCGGCGTGATTTTGATCGGTTTTATCTGCCGAATAGTGATGTTAAGGCGATCCTTGATCAAATGATCGATGTCGAATTGGTCGTGCAGGCCGCTTTGGCAGAGGGGGCGACGGTTGATGAGACAATCATTGATGGGCAAGTCGAGCAGTTGCGGCTGGTACAGGCTGGTGGTAATGACGCACAATTTCAAGCCTTCTTGCAAGACAATAAGATTGCCGATGTGCAAGAGTTGCGCCGTCTCTTGGGTCGTGATCAGTTGATCGAGCAGATGTTATTGAAGTATACCACGGCTGAACAGGTACGCGCTCGCCATATTCTGGTTGCCGCTACGCCTGAAGAGGCCGCGAGTCGGAAGGCAACTGCAGAAGCAATTTTAGCCGAATTACAGGGAGGAGCCGATTTTGCGGCTCTGGCGCGGGCACGTTCTGATGATCCAGGATCGGCGGCGCAAGGGGGTGATCTGGGCTGGGCGCCACGTGGAGTCTATGTGGCGCCGTTTGATGAAGCGGTCTTTAGTATGCCCCCGGGCGAGTTGCGCCTTGTTCAGACCGATTTTGGCTGGCATATCATTGAAGTTATTGAAGGGCCACAGGTACGCTCGTTTGATGATCGGGCATTTCTGGAGACGCCTGCCGGCCAAGAGGCGTTTAGTACGACGTTTCTGCCGTGGGTTGCTGAGTTGCGGCGGGCGGCTGAGGCTGCGGGTAAGATCGAGATTTTGGTTGATTTAACCAGGCTGTCTCAGCAGTAAGTTTCAGTGTATCGGTTGTGCAATACATGCGATCCGCATCAGTTAGAGCATGATCAAAAACCCAGATTTCTCATTGGGCGCGTACCGTGCCTGTGCGACCATTGCGGGGGAGGTTGCCCATATGCGTTCGCTCCCGCACCCCATGTTCCCCCGTCCGCTCCCCGTGTGGGAGAGGACGGGGGCGTGGGGGAAGGTGAGGGCACCAGGCGTGCTCCGCAGCACTGGTGCTGAACCCGTTGCCACCCTGTTCCCGCACGTCGTGGAGACGCATGCGGTGCCTGTCACCCTTTCCCTGACCATTATGGCGATGTCTTGGGCGAGACTCATCAACAGCCAGGTTTTTGATCACCCTCTTAGAGATTTTCATCGTTTTCATGCTACCCGTTAGTGGTGGGGTGAGAGGAAAGGGGAGAGGAAAGAACGGCAAGAGGCAAAGGTGCTCAGCTCCTCGTTGCGACAGCGCTTTGCTAATCCTTCCGATCTCGCCTAGCAGTTACCGTATCTGTAGGGGTGGGTTCTCTCCCCACCCACGACGGTATCCTGATGCGCCAAACCATGATTTCTACCGCATACCTCACAAAGCGGTCCGGCACCACCTTTGCCGACCTGGTGGGGGAGACGATGGAGCTGGTGAATGATTTCTACCGCATACCTCACAAAGCGGTCCGGCAGCCCACGTTTCCAGGCGACTGCGTGAGTTGGGCGTCATTGTCAGCGGGTGAGTGATGTTTGTCGGTGTCACTCCACTTTTGCATACTCCGGTCATCGAAGGTGGCCCGAAGCTGAAGACTCTGAAAACTGATAGCATCAGGATGCCATAGAGCTTTTCAACATTCTTTCTTTGCTCTACCCGGTATGAAGAGCGAGGAGTGAGCGGAAGTGGTGGCTTCCCAACCTACCCTGACCTCCTTCCGCTCCCATACATGCGGGAAGGAGGCCAGGGGTAAGCAGCACGGGCACTGAATGTTGAAACTCCCTGGAGCTTCCAACTCGCATCTCTCTGTGTGTTTGGTCACATTTCCCGCCAGATGATGTGCGGGAACTACTTACAGACTGCGTTCGTCATGATAGAAATGGGTATTTTCGGCAGAGGGAGTGTCTCATGCTACGCCGTCTTTGGATGTTGTTTCTGTCATTATTGGCTGGATGTGCGACGGCTATATCACCTACTCCAGTACCATCACCCTCTTTACCTTCCGCTTCGCCAACAGTTATCGAACCTACAGCGACTCGTTCGATGCCAACGGTGGTACCAACGGTTTCACCAACGACAATGCCAACGGCTGAACCAACGGTTGCATCGCCAACCCCAACGGTCGTTGCACGGCCCAACGTAATCGTGCCGGCATATCCCGCTGAGATACTGTTTTTACGCGATAGAACGTTAGTGGCGTTTGATCCGGTTAGCGGTCGAGAGCGCACTTTGGCGTCTGAGGTGCTTGATTGGGCAGTCGATGTTAGTGGTCGACAGATTGCCGTTGCGACCGATCAAGGTATCAGTATTGTTGATCGGGCGAGCGGTGCTGTGCGTGGGTTGATCGATGGTCGCATTGCATATAGCTTGAGCTGGACTCCAGATGGCCTGGCGTTGGCGTATGCTGCTGCGTCGCAGGAACCGATACTGCCGTTTGATTGGGAACGGTGGAGTCGCTGGTGTACTGTGGCGACTGTCTATATTTTTGATGTGCCGACAGCGACTGAGCGTGCACTCGGGCCGGGATGTGATCCCAGTTTCGCATCGGATGGCCGTCGTCTGGCTTTCGCAACGCCTCCAACGACTCAGCCGTCGTTCTTGACTTTCGTTGGAGAACGTAACGCTATTCGTTTGATCAATCGTGCTGGCGCGAACGAATGGAATTTTGCCACTGCTAATGGTTCGCCTGAAACAGGCCATGTTGTCTATGCACCGGTGTGGTCGCCCAATGCGCGAGAAGTGGCGTATCAACGTTTTTTGGGTTATCAGGCCCTCGTGGACATCAATCTGACGATGATTGCCGATAGTAGTGCCGGTGGTGGTGTACCGACGCTGGCCGGAGCTGGATGGCATCGCCCGCCGGCGTTTTCGCCAGATGGTAAACAACTGGCGCTGGTGGAGTATAACTTTAGCGATGCACGAGGCTTTACCGGTTATGATATATGGAAGCTGTACCTGATTGAACTGCTCGGAGAACGTAGTGAGGCTTTACCAAATGGGAATCTGAGGCTGCGTGGTCAATTGACGATCAGGTTGCCGCGAGTCACGGCTGCGACCTGGGCGCCTGATGGGAGTGCATTGGCAGTGATAGTACCGTCAGCGTGGAACCCGAATGCCGATCCGAATGCTCCGCTGTATACCGATATGGGAACGGGCGAAATTTGGCAGGTGTCACCGTTGGGTGAACCACAGCGACGGTTGGTGACAGGCGTTGATTATGCCAGTCGCCTGGTCTGGGCGCCGGCCGGTCTGGTTACTGCCCAGATTGTTGCCGGGGCAATCATGTTTCCTACCGATTGGGAATTATTGCCGACAACCCAGGCAACCGATTTGGCAGCAACCTATCGAGGGCTGTTTCTCGGTCGGAGAAGCGTTCCTGATCCAGCCCTTCTCAGCGCTGATCGATGGGCACAAACGGTTGTCGATTGGGTAACAGTTATCGAGAGTGAAGCGCCTTATCAACTTCCTGATGGAAGTCAACTTGTAACGTTTCGTGGTCAGCGTGCTGATGGCACTTCTGTTGCCGGTGTAGCGCGCCTCACCAGTGATGCGATTGTTATTAGTGTTGCGCCGCAAGCTGAGTGGCCGGTGTATCGTGCACAGGGGATTGCGCTGGCGATGGCGGCCCGGTAGTAGAGATGACCTGCGGGAGGTTGGTATACAGGCGCGGCTATAACACAGGGTGCGGGCCAGCAGCCCGTGCTCCCAGGTGTGGGGGGCTATGACCTACAGGGTGCGGGCCAGAGGCCCGCGCTCCCAGGTATGGAGGCGGAGCTATAACCCACAGGGTGCGGGCCAGAGGCCCGCGCTGCAAGGTGGGGGATGTTCGTTGGTGTTGCCTCGTTTTTGAACCGTTCGATTATCGAATGTAACCAACTCCAAAAAGCCCTATGCGCGCCTCAGCGTGTGTCTGAAACAGTACGGTAATGCCCTCACTGAGCTGTGTCCGCACCGCCTATAAAATGTCATTGACCGAGCAAGTCACGCAGATCGGGGAACGTACTCGATTGACGTGGTCGGGTGATCTGTTCGACATAGGTGCTGAGGTCGCTTATGTGCTGTAACACGCGCTGTAGTTCCTCTTCGTCTGTCAGCTCATTCAGCCGCTCTTTGTAACGATGTATTCGCGCCATCACCTGGGCTTTGCGAAGAATGCGAGCGCATTGTTCAGCCTCATGACGATACCGCACGTCGTCGGGACGACGGGCAAGGATTGTCAGGAGTTTGCCAGCTTCACTGCTCAGCGGCTCACCCAGGGTCGCAATCCAGGCCTGTAGACTTTCGGTGTCAGTAGGCCGCAGTTCGAGAGGTGTTGCTAGATAAGCCTGCCAAATGGCCTGGTGGAGCGGTTCTTCGAGCAGGTCTTCTATGCCCGCACCAAAGATGTCGCCTATTGTGGGGTAGCGGCTGGCATAGCTTTCCAGGAGACGTTCAATCGCCATTTCAACGGAAGGGTAACGCAGAGCTAGGGCCAGTAGGTAGGCTTCGGTATCACGCCGACGTTCATCGATTGGTGGTGGTGTTGGTGGTGGCGCTGGCGGCAATGCCTGGGAGCGGACATGGCGATGACGTTCGTTCCGCCGTGGTAGCTGGATTCTGGCCCGTAACAGATCAACGAGTAACTCACTCCGAACACCGGTAAGTTGTTCGACTCGAGCGACGTACACGCGCTGGGCAGCGCCATCAAGTTCACTCAGCAGGGGGATAATCCGTTCGAGCGCCAGGCGCTGTTCGACTGGATCGTGCATATTGAGGTTAGCGGTATACGCCTCCAGGTAGAAATCCATCACCGGCGTGGCATTATCAACTAACGTTTGCCAGAGCTGCGGATCGGCAGCAATGACCTCATCGGGATCACGTCCAGCGGGTAAGCGAATGATACGGATGGTTACATCGTTTTCCAGTCGGACAATCCCCTGCGCAGTGGTGACAAGCCGACCTTCACCTTCCTCTTCGGTGGTTGTGCGGATGGTTTCCAGCCCACGGAGGGTTGCTTTCTGCCCGGCAGCGTCGGCATCCAGGGCAAGGTAAACCTGATCGGTGAGCCGTTTGAGCTGATTGATATGTGCCTTGCTCAATGCTGTACCGAGCGGTGCCACTACATTGCGAAAGCCGTATTGATGGGCAGTGATGACATCGACGTACCCTTCAACGATAATGACCCGGTTAGCAGATCGAATGGCATCACGCGCCAGGTCTAACCCATAAAGTACCTCGCTCTTTTTGAAAAGCGGTGTTTCTGGGGTATTGAGATATTTGGGCTGAGCATCACCTAATGCTCGCCCGCCAAAGCCAATCACTTCACCACGTATATTGCGGATCGGGAAGATGATACGGTTGCGAAAGCGATCATACGGCCCGCGTTCACTGGGAATTGCCAGACCTGCGGCAATAATGTCTTCAACGCTATAACCTTTCTTCTCGTGCAGATAGGTAAAGAGATGATGCCAGTCATCGAGACTGTACCCGATTTGAAAAGCGTCAATCGCGTCGCGATTGATCCCTCGTTTGGCGATGTACTCACGGCCAGGCTCACCACGGCCGAGGTTCAGAAGCACGTAGTTAAAGTAGCGTGTCGCAACACCGTTGATCTCGAGTAGACGCGCCCGACGGGCATCTTCTTGCCGTTGGGCATCATTTTTTGGTTCAAGCCGAATCCCGGCCCGCTCGGCCAACAGCTCTAGGGCGCCTTTGAAATCCAGCCCCTGTTTCCGCATCACAAAGTCAAACACCGTGCCTGATGCATGACAGCCGAAGCAATAGAAGCTCTGCGTGTCGGGGTAGACATGAAACGCCGGGGTACGGGTGTTGGGATGGAACGGACAAAAGCCGACAAAACTACGTCCGCTGCGGCGTAGTCCGACCCCCATCGAGTTGATCAGATCAACGATGTCAACGTTGGCTTTAATATCGTCGATCACGCTCATAGCGTCTCTCATTGCTACGCCTAGCACCTAGCACAGCGTGTGGTCGTCAGCTCCCGACATCGCCTAGCTCTCTGCCACGCTCCTCATAGAGAGACGAAGGATGTACCCCTGCCCGATCATACTCCTGACTCGCTTCCACTATCGGGGAAAGGCTGCTGTCTTCCGGTTTCTCCGGCATCCTTCCATTTCCAGCAAGGGGAGGCACAGCAGTCACTGAGCGGACACGGAGCGGCATATACAGACAGACTCTACGATACCGCTCCCCAAGTACGCGGCACGAAAATTTGCTTGAACACTGCCAGCGCATAGCGATCTGTCATCCCTGCAATGTAATCAACGACAGCCTGCTCAATTGGTTCCCCCCGTCGCTCGACAATTGTCCGTAGTTCGATGGGAATTGCCTCCGGGTGGCTGAGGAAGTATCGATACAAGGTTTCGATGACGAATGCCACTTTCTCATTTTCATCCTTTGCCGCTGGTCGCCAATAGACGTGTTGATACAGAAAGTCACGCAATGTGTTGGTAGCAGCCAGGATTGGTGGACTCATCGTCAGTACAGGCGGGTCAGGTGGTGTTCCCTCGCCAGTAGCCCACCAGTTATGATAGATCAAATCGCTCACCATGGTTGTCAGTAGTTCGCTTGAGCTGTTGCCTAGCACGTCGGTACACTCAGGCGGTAAATCTTCCTTGCGTAGAATACCGGCGCGGATCGCGTCGTCAATATCGTGGTTAATGTAGGCAATACTATCACACAACTTGATAAGCTGCCCTTCAAGCGTTTTGGCCGTCCCCCATGCCGTAGCGGTAATGTCACGACGCGCTTTTGAATGAAGATGAATCCCCTCGCGAACGGCATACGTTAGATTGAGACCGGCCCCATCCCGTTCGAGCACTTCAACAATTCGGCGTGATTGCTCATTGTGGCGGAAATGGTTAGGACAGATCCGGCTTAATGCCGTTTCCCCAGCATGACCAAATGGAGCGTGACCGAGGTCGTGACCAAGTCCGATTGCTTCGGTCAGGTCTTCATTCAGGCGTAAGGCACGAGCGACTGTTCGGGCAACTTGCGTCACTTCTAGCGTATGGGTGAGCCGGGTACGGTAATGGTCGCCAAGCGGCGCGATGAAAACTTGCGTTTTATGTTTGAGCCGTCGAAATGACTTGGAGTGTAAAATGCGATCACGGTCGCGTTGGTACGCCGTGCGAATTGGGCATGGAGGTTCAGGCGTATCGCGTACAGCATCAACACTTCTGGCAGCGTATGGTGAGAGTATCTGGTCTTCAAGCGCTTCACGCATTTCACGCACTGAGGGACGGGTCATAGATTTACTCCACTGAGCGGGTTGTTTACCGTCATTGTACTCGATCAAGTTTCTGGTCTGGACTAAGGATGGTGGAGGATACCGGAACATGCCATGCGTGTTTGACCCGGTTCCTCACCGTTTGGATCATTGTCTCTCTGTCCATCCTTATTCCAAATGTAGAAAAGGAAGGGGTAGCACTACTGGCAAGAGCGCTGGAAATCATCCCTACGACACTGTTCCGCCTTGGGAAGCAGCACGTTCCCGTAACTGCGTAGATGAAATATCGCGGCGGAAGAGGTCTTCGGGAATCGGGGTGAAGAGTTGTTCATAGCCGACCGGTAGGGTAAGATCGGCGAGAGTGTAAAAACGCCCGTCGATCTGACGACCGGCGACAAAAAAGCGACAGTTGGCGGCAGCAATGGCTGCAAACGCAGCCAGCATTGCGGATTCGCTCCCATAGTACGCTGATGTGACGAGGCGCAGGGCTGTGTCGTAGCCGAGCACGAAGGCACGACCAGGGTAAAGGCGTGCCTTCTGTACGAAGAGTGGTGCCGCGGCCAGAATGACGGTATGACGCCCTGCAAATTGAGCGACGCGGCGAGTGATCTCTGGTAACGATAGCTCGCCTTTGTCGGCGTTACGAACCGTTAACTCAAAATGTACCGGCCGACCGGTCATGACGACGACGGCGCGCTGCATCCCCAGATGTCCTTCGTGCAGTGGGTTGAAGCTACCGGGAAGAATTGCGCCCGGCGGCGGATCGTCGATCCGCACGTCGCCTGCGGGAGTAATGGTAAGCGAACCGATCCGTCCGCTAAGAAGCTCAGTTAACTCAGTAGCATTGATCATGATCTTGCTCCCACATACCCGGCAACACGCAGCGAAACGACACGTGATGCGCTATCATCACCCATACTCACGCCGTAGAGGGTATCCGCTACTTCGATCGTACCACGATTGTGGGTAATGACGATGAACTGAGTGCGGTCACTGAGGTGTCGCAACATCTCGCGGAAGCGCCCGATGTTGCTCTCATCGAGGGCTGCATCGGTTTCGTCGAGAATGCAGAATGGGCTAGGGTTAACTTTCAGAATGGCAAAGAGCAGTGCCACGGCGGTCAGCGTGCGTTCACCGCCGGAAAGCAGGGCAATGTTTTGCGGACGCTTCCCCGGTGGACGGGCAACAATTTCGACCCCTGTAACCGACCGTCGGCCATTGTTTTCTTCGCCATCGGTCGTTTCGACCAGTTCAAGTCGTGCGCTGCCCCCTCCAAACAATTCCTGGAAAACGGTACTAAACTCGGTGGCAACGGCATGGAAGGTGTGTTGGAAGCGTTCGTTCATGGTGCTGTCAAGTTCATTAATGAGTTGATGGAGCGTTGTCATCGCGGTGCGCAGATCGGCAGCCTGGGTGGTCAGGAAGGCATGACGATTGGCCGCCTCTTCATACTCCTCGAGCGCCAGCGGGTTCACGACACCGAGCCGTAGTATCCGAGTGCGCAGCGTCTCGATCGCTGTCGGTAACTCATCTACTGGCGGACCCTCGTCGGGAGGTGGTGGCTGGGTCAGATCGACACCGTCGGCTACAGCCCGCTCGAAGATTGTATCGAGCCGATCAGTTGCGCGTTGGGCTTCACGAACCAGGCGATTATATTCGGCCTCAGCGGCCAGCAGGTCGGTGGTGGCCTGAGCTTCGGCAGCTTCCAGTTGCGCCAGTTCCACCTCTGCTGCCTGAATTTCGGCTTCGGTTGGCTCGATCTGAGCACGTACTACGTGAAGATCGGCCAGTATTTGCTTGTGGCGCGTCAGCATTGAGTGATAGGCCGCTTCGCATTCGGTACGTTGAACGTGCAGTGCATCAAGCGTAGATTTAAGTTCACGGTGCTGATGATCAAGGTCGGTTAAGGTACGCTGATGACCGGCGAGTAGTTCAGCGAGCATCTGCCGTCGGCTTTCGGCAGCCGATAGCTCAGCCCGCAGGTGGGCCAGTCGCTCTTTTACAGTCCGGTCATGGTGCGATTGTTGTTCCTGCTGTTCACGCAGTGCTGCCAGATCGGTCTCGGCAGCAATCCGCTCGTGGCGCACATCGTGCTGTCGTTGTTGCAGGGTTGCCATCTGTTCGGCCGTGGTATGGCTTTCCTGGAAGAGCCGCTCTTGCTGCGTTACAAGCCACTGCTGTTCCTGTTCGAGTTGTCGCACACGACGTTGGGCATGTTCGACACCGTTGCGTGCCGCATCAAGTCGGCGTTGTGCTTCACGTTCAGCCTGTTCGGCGCTACGTAACCGCGAGACAGCCGCTTGCAATTCCTGATCAAGCGCCGAACGTCGTTCATCAATTGCCGACAACGTGGCCCGTGCCTGTGCTACCAATTCTGGTAATTCGCGTAATTCACGTTCACGGCGCAGTACACCACTCTCTTTCGTCGGTGCGCCACCGGTCACAGCCCCGCTACTCTGCACCTGTTCTCCGGCCAGCGTGACGATAGTCCAACCTGGTGGAAGATGACGCAATTCGTTGCGCGCCGTAGCCAGATCGGCCACTACCAAAATGCGGCCGAGCAATTGTTCGACAACGACCGTATAATGCGGATCATACGTTACCAGCTCGGCTGCGACACCGATAACGCGGGACGAGGCAGGAGGCCGACGAGTATCAGGTGGACGGCGTAGCGTATCAAGGGGTAGAAATGTTGCACGCCCGGCACCGGTACGGCGCAGTTCAGCGATGGCCTCTTCGGCATCGCGCCATTCCTCAACGACGATGTGTTGCAAACGGGCGCCGAGTGCAACCTCGATAGCTGTCTCTAGCTCAGGGGGGACACGGATAATCTGCTGAACTAACAAAAAGCCACGCCGCCGGTTTCGTTCAGCCCATTCGAGAGCTGCTCGTACCCCAGCAAATGTTCCGGTGTGGGAACGGGCCAACCGACTCAATGCTTCCAAACGGGCTTCTCGTTCGGCTAAGGTATGGCGACAAGCGGCCCGCTCTTCGTCTACTGCGGCGCGAGCCTGGCGCAAACGATCAATCTCCTGGCGGGTATGTTGGACTGTCGCATGGCTGCTTTGATACGCCTGCTCGGTAGCAGCGAGAGTTTTTTGCGCTTCATAAAGCGCAGCCTGGGCAGTAACCATTGCTTCAGAAGCCTGCTGCAAAGCCGTTTTCACGCGCTCGATCTCGGTCTGCAAGCGGCGCTGTTGTGCTGAAAGCTGATCGATCTGACTGAGCACGGTAGCTTCAGTGCGCGCAGCCTGTAATGCGCGTTCCTGCGCAGCTTTGATCTGAGAAGTGAGGATGGCCCATGCTTGTTCATCAGTTTGTTGTTTATGCTCTGCCTGCGCAAGCTGGTGACGAAGCGCCGTCAATTCTTGTTCAACTTGTGTCAACTGTGTAGCAACTCGCTCACATTCCTGGGCAGTTGTGTGTTGGCGGTCGGCCAATGTCGTTAATTGTCGTTCAATCTCTTCACTGCGCCGCGACAGCGCAGCCAGTCGTTCGTTTTCAATAGCCAGATCGCGTTGTAATGCCTCGGCTTGCTGATGAAGCTGAGCAGCTTGATGATGTAATGCGCTTAGCACTGCGCGTCGTTCACGTAAAGCAGTCCGATGCACGTGAAGCGCGGCTGTGGCTTCACTCTGCACAATACGCAGACGGGCGAGAGTATCTTCTGCCTGTTGGGCCTGGTGTTGGGCATGCTGCGCCTGAACCTGGGCTGCCTGCCATCCGGCGTAGTGCCAGCGTGCGAGCAGCTTCTGTAGCTCAGCTTGCCATTCGCGATACTGACGCGCCTGGCCAGCCTGACGGCGCAGCGTGCGCAGCCGTGGTTCAAGATCGGCCAACAGGTCAGATACCCGCTGTAAATTCGCCTCGCTCTCGCGCAGGCGTCGCAGAGCCTCGGCTTTACGTAACTCGAATCCGCCGATCTCGGCGGCATCTTCAAACAACCGGCGTCGTTCAGTGGGTCGTAACGTCAGCGCTGCATCAACCAAGCCCTGGTTGATAATCGTGTACGAACCACCGAGCGGTTCAACGGTGGCCAGCAGATCACGGAGCCGTACACGGGCACGGTTGATGAAATACTCATTTTCGCCGGTGCGGGTTACCCGGCGCGTGATAGTGACCTCATCGAAATCGATTGGCAACAGACGATCGCTATTGTCAATCGTCAGTGCTACTTCGGCTAGCCCGGCGGGTGGTCGTTTACCACCACCGGCAAAGAGAAGTTCGCTGGCCTGCTTACAGCGCAGCGCCACCATACTCTGTTCACCGAGTACCCAACGAACGGCGTCGGCCAGATTCGACTTCCCACTTCCATTCGGCCCGACGATTGCCGTAATTCCCGGCTGAAACTCGAATACAGTACGGGTTGCAAATGTCTTAAAACCCTGAATTTCCAGTCGTTTGAGGTACATTGATCCCTATATCGTTTGTCAGCACTATACACCTGGAGTTTTTCAACGTTTTCGTTTTGGGTGCATTCAACGACCGATCCGCAAGAAAAACGGAGCGACAGTAACCGGCACCCCTCATCTTTTCCCTGCCCTTCTTCCAACATCCACGAGCGGAAAGAGGAATTACGGTCAAGTGGGAACCTGTCCTTCCCATTCGCCCCTATCTCCCATCATTATCGGGCAGGGAAAAACGTTGAAAATCCCTGCTTTACACCAGCGCACTATTGTACTCCAGGCCGACAACGTGGTAAAGTAGACGCTTGATCGGCCTTCGTTAAGCGGCTATAATGAGGCGAGAATATTGCACCGATCATGAACAGATAAACGAAGGCAATCGACCGATTCGTTCTGCGGGAATGCGTTCAGGTGTGGTAGCGAACTCATCAGACTTGATCTCGATACCCGCACAAGGCGCATCGCCGGTACAGTCCGACGGGGCGCGATAGCGATAAGTTTCATGCGCGAGCGAGTCTATCGCAACGAAGCAATTATTCTTCGTCGTACCGATTTTGCTGAGGCCGATCGTCTGCTCCTGATTGCCACTCCTGCCGGGAAGCGATGGGTTATCGCTAAAGGTACACGCAAAATGAAGAGTCGGCTGGCTGGTCACATCGAACTCTTCACGTATGTGCAGATGATGTTAGCTGTTGGGCGTCATCTTGATATTGTGACCCAGAGCCAGATTGTGGACTCCTTTCCCGTACTACGAAGTGATCTGACCCGTCTCGGTTGTGGCTTTTACGTTGCCGAGTTGTACGACCGTTTGACGGCTGAGGCCGAAGAGAATCCCCCACTCTTTCGGCTGCTGGTTGAAACGTTCCAATCCCTTAATCGCAGTCCAACTCCTGAACTGACCCTGCGCAGCTTTGAACTTCACCTTCTGCATATTCTCGGTTATCGGCCTCAGTTGCACTATTGTGTTGTTTGCAACGAGCTGCTCACTCCAGATGCCGACCGATATAGCCCAAGTCTGGGCGGCGTGCTCTGCCCAAACCATCGGACGGCTGATCCGCATGCTTTACCCCTGAGCGAGGCGACGTTTCGATTACTACGCTATCTTCAGGCCCAATCGGTGGCTGCCGGTGAAACGCTGCGCATTTCGTCGGCAACCCGTCAGCAAGCAGCAGACCTCTTACGGGCCAGTATACGCCATCTCCTGGAACGGGATCTCAAATCGGCAGAGTTTCTCAATCATCTGTTATCATCACAGTAGGAAACGTATGACGACCACATTGTCTAAAATAAAGGAGGGCGGGCCATGAGTTATGTGGAAAGCCTGCTCGGGCGGGGAGAGCAGATTTTGTACGTCGCCCGTCAGCACATTTTTGTGTTGATTATGAACATCTTGACCGAACTGACGCTGATTGGAATTCTGGTTGCGGCCGGGGTTGCCTCGAATCTGGCATTCCGGAACAATTCAACGGCAATGATCGGTGGTATCAGTATCAGTGATCTGATTCTGCTGATCTGTCTTGTGATCAGCATCATCGTGCTGATCAGCGGTTTTCTCGATTTTCTGCGCTGGAATTCGGAACAGATCGTTATTACAGATCGCCGTGTGTTACAAATACGTGGTGTCTTCAATAAGCGCGTGATTGACTCGTCGTTAGAGAAGATCAATGATATTGAGCTGCGCCAGAGCATCATAGGGCGGATCTTCAATTTCGGTACTATCGAGATTTTAACCGCTTCAGGTGCTGAAGGCGCCAACGTAATGGATCGGATCGAGGCTCCGCTCGAGTTCAAACGGGCATTGCTTGAGGCGAAACATAATCTTGAACGTGGGTATGGCTATCTGGAAGCAGAAGGGTATATCCCCAGTCGCCCGGTAAGTAGTGTCACGGAGATTCAGCGTACCCTAGAGGAGCTAGCTCGGTTGCGTGATCGCGGGATACTTTCTCCCGAAGAGTTTGAGGCCAAAAAGCGTGATTTGTTGAGTAGAATTTAAACGATCATTCCTGCACACATGTCTTTTGGAGTAGCCTTCTGTGCTCAAATCAGCACAGACAGTTGATGCCGTATCTTGAATAGAGTAGGTGCTGAATGTTTAACGACATCGAGCAAGCGCGTACTGCAATTATCCCGCGCTTACGCCACATCCCTCGCGTTGGGCTGATCCTTGGTTCAGGGTTAGGGGCACTGGCCGACGAGATCGAAGATGCTGTTGTCATTCCTTACCGCGATATTCCCGGTTTTCACGAGCCGAAAGTAGCCGGGCATCGTGGTGAACTGGCGATTGGGTTGTTGGCCGGTCAACCGGTAGCAGTGATGCGGGGGCGTTTTCATTTTTATGAAGGTTACAGCATGCAAGAGGTAACCTTCCCAGTGCGAGTCTTACATGCGATCGGTTGTGAAACGCTCATCGTGACCAACGCTGCCGGTGGTTTACGTCCAGACTGGCAGGTTGGCGATATTATGCGGATCAGTGACCAGATTTTCTTGCCTGGTATGGCTGGCCATCATCCGCTCCGTGGCCCTAACGACGAACGCCTGGGACCACGTTTTCCGGCAATGGTTGGTGTGTTCGATAACGATCTGGTACCGCTGGCCCGTACTGTAGCATCTGAACTCGGTATTCCACTGCGCGAGGGCGTGTATTGTATGTTGAGTGGTCCAACTTTCGAGAGTGCAGCCGAACTGCGGATGCTCAGAGTGTGGGGCGCCGATGCGGTAGGAATGTCAACGGCGCCAGAAATTGTTGTTGCTGTCCATTGTGGAATGCGTGTGCTTGGTTTTTCACTCATTACGAATCTGGCTTTGCCTGACGCGCCACCAGCCAATCACGAAGAGGTGATGGCAGCCGGCGAAGCTGCCAAACCGCAATTCGCTGCGCTCCTTTGTGGTATTCTGGCCCGCATGAGGTAGACATAAAGTTGACATCGATCATCCACCATCCCAGGGCTCCCGTTAGCATAAGATAGGAAGATGTGCCATGCGCACGCTCACACCACTAACCGTCGTATCCGCTATCGATGAAACAACCCGAACGACACTGGCTGCATACTGGATCACCAGTGTGGAAGAATTTGTTGCAACAGCCCGTTCCAGTAATACGGGGTTAGGAAGTGGACTGGCGGCGCTGGCCCACGTCTTAGGCAAAAGCGAAGATGATGTGCGGGCGATGGTGATGGCGGCGTTAGAGGTTGTACCTGACGCCAGCTCGTTCAGTGTTGATGTGGCAATGGAGCCGGTTGGCACCGGGGCTATTTTCGATGATCTTCCTGAAGTGGATGCGACTTCGTTTAGTCCGCCGGTCGGTTTGCCGCCAGAAGTGCCGCCACTATTCACGCTACCGCCGCCGGTGAGTCAGGGGCCGCGCAATACCTGTGTTGCCTTCAGCATTGCTGCAATGGTGCAGATCCTCAGTAAAGACCCGACCGATCTCTCCGAACAATTTATCTACTGGATCAGCAAGGATCGTGATCGAATCCCTGGTGACGTTGGTACCAATCCACTTGTCGCAATGCGTGCTGTTGCTGAATTGGGGGTTTGTCGGGAAGAAACATGGCCGTACCGGCCAGAGCCGGTTGATCACCAACAGCCAGGACACGAACGACCGAGCGATGCGGCATTTCGTGAAGCAAAGCAGCGTCGGCTAGAGGCCGTGGAACTGTTACCACCGCGTGATGTTAACCAGATCAAGGCCGCCTTGGCCGCCGGTCGGCCAGTGTTGATCGGTTTAATGATCGGGGAACACTGGACGAGCAGTAGTCAGGTGCGACGAATTGGACGGGTGCGCCGGGCATTACCCGGAGAGCAACGCTTAGGCGGTCACGCAATGTGTGCGCTGGGCTATCGCGATGATCCAACCGCACCCGGCGGCGGGTACTTTATTGTGCGAAATTCGTGGGGTAGCGATTGGGCGAACGAAAATCCTGATGGTCCTGGGCATTGTTATGTACCGTACCAGTTGATCTTCGAGGAAGGTCTGGCAGCATTGATCGCGACCGGTGTGATTATCGAACGGCCGGCAACGGTACCGTCGGCATTGGGCACATCGCCAGCCGACGATCTGGCTTCCATTCTGGTTGAAATGCAGGCCCTGCGTAGTCGACTCGATGCGCTCATTGAACGGGTGCAGGTGTTGGTTGGGACATCACCCTCTGTAGGTGCACCGGCACCAATGATAACAACTCCAGCCAAACCCGCTGAACCACTGCCGGTTGTCGGCTATCAAGGCCCGTTGATCCTGATTGCTGATGCACCCGATGGTGAAGAGCTACATCCTAACGGTATCGATGGTAGGCGCGGCGAGCCGCTTTTGCGAATTGATACGATTCGTGCGAGTGAGCTGGCTCAGCGGAGCGAAGACTCCAAAGAATTGCACACTCTGCATAAGACACGCAGCGAAGCAGAAGAGAAACATTTTGGCGTTGTTGCTGATGTTGATCAAGAAGACCTGGCTCAGGCCCGCTGGGCAGTGGTGGTCAGTGCAACTGATGATGTGCGCTTAATCGAGGCACTCTGGCCGCTTATCGAACACCGCGCCGAACAACAGGGCATCACGTTACCGCCCGTTGCGTTTCGAGCAGGTGAGACCTGCGCTGAATGGGCTGCCCGCTATGCCGATCCCAAGCAGCCGTGGGAACAGCGCGCACCGGTCTTGATCCATCGTCCTGGTGAACGGGTGAATGGTTGGTTAGCACGCCACGGAACAATCGCCGGGCCGGTTAAGCCGAGTCAGGGTGTTCCGTTCTACCTCTTAATTGCGGCGCGCCCAGGACCACTGACACCTGATGATCGTTCGTTCATCAGTTTCAATTTTCAATACGAACTAGACATCTTCTGGGGAGTTGGTCGGCTCTGCTTTACCGATGAACGAGGTCAACACCGCTATGCCGATTATCGGACGTATGCGCAACGTTTGGTTGAGCATGAGCGGCGAACGGTACGTGATATTCGACTCCGACGTGAGATCGTCTATTTTGGTACCCGCCATGATCTTGATAAATCGACTGAACGCAGTGCCGTTGAGTTGGTAACGCCGTTGGCAGCCTGGCACGAACGCGGGTTACCCCAAAAACGGGGCTTCGCCAAACGGCTTCTCCTAGCAGGTGATGCCACTCGCAGTAATCTGGAACAAGCATTGCGCGATGGCAATCAGCCACCGGCTATTCTCTTTAGCGCTACCCATGGTTTGGGCTTGCCGGTCAATGATCGAGAACTTATGATGTATCAGGGCGCGCTGGTGACACAAGACTGGAGTGGGTTTGGTGGGATTAAGCGCGAGCACTGGTTTGCGGCTGAGGATTTGCCGACCAATCTCTCGTTGGAGGGTATGGTAGCCTTACTCTTTGCCTGTTATGGCGCCGGATGTCCGCAGCGCGATGAGTTCATTTTTGATCCAGAGAAAGGTCGTCCACTGATTGCCCCCTTTACCTTTGTGGCGCAACTGCCACAGCAGATGTTATTACGGGGTGCGCTTGGTGTGGTTGGACATGTTGAACGGGCATGGACATACAGCTTTAGTCTGGATGGAGCACGTAGTCAGACGCAGAGTTTTGAAGACGTGATTGGGCGACTGGTAAGTGGTAAACGGTTGGGGAGTGCAACCGATCAGTTCAACATAATTCAGGCAGCACGTTCGTTAACACTGTCTGAAGAGCTAGAGAACATTAAATTCGGGAAGCAACCCGAACCACGTGAACTGTCCACACTCTGGATGGCGCGGAATGATGCACGCAACTATATGCTGTTGGGCGATCCGGCAGCACGCCTGGCGGTGAACGGTGGATCGCTCGTGAAGTGAGGGTAAGGGTGTAAAGAAAGAGGCCAAGGTAGATATCTGCCTCAATTTCCCTAAGCGCAAAAACCTGGGCGGTTGAGAGGTTCTACACCGGCATCCAAACGATAGTTACCAGGTTTTTCTTATGGAAACGTTGGCAGGCAGGGCATGCGTCTCATCTGCGTGATAGAAACGGGTGGCACCGGGTTCAGCGCCGGAGCTACAGCGCACGCCTGACACTCTCTCACCTTCCCCCTGGCCCCCTTCTGTTCATCCACTGCGAGAGGGAGGGTAACGTGCGGCTGGATGAACCCGCTCTCCCAACCCGTCACGTGCATCACCTGGCATTACCTGCTCGGCAGAGGGCACGTGCAGCGGATGAAAGAATATTAGCCCTCGAACGAAATGGGCGCAGAGGCACGGTACGAGCTTCCTGAGAAATCTGAGTTTTTGATCAAGCTCCAAGAGAGTGTTGAGGGAATTGAGGGGAAAGGTGGTGGGTGCGCTCTGCCGGACAGGATGCGTACCGGAAGCCTGTGCCTAGCGGTTAGAGGCATGGTATCAAACACAGCTTGATCTCCACATTTCATTCGCCAACATCTCGTTTATGCGGTAATATGTAGGTAAGGTTTCAGTCTGCTCATGACATGCCATATTATTATGGATCTACGTACTCGTCTCATCTTATCACTCTCACCGCTGGTAATTGCCCTCATTCTCTTTGGGGTGCTCGCCATTGTGACGCAACAGCGTGTCGCTCAGGCGATCAAGAAGGTCGATCAGGTGGCGAACGATCTGGTTGAAGTTGCTCAAAGCGAGTCGCTGATTCTCCTTGAACAGTACCACGTGAGCGAGATTATTGCCGGACGTCAGAGTGATCGCACAATCCTTGAAACACAGCGGGCAATGGTGCGTTCCTTTCTCGAGGAATCCATGCCACAGGAAGGTGGTAGTTTCGTTGAAATAGAGCTGGCTGCGCGCTTTAATGTGATGGTTTCTCAACACGATGCAGCGCTCGCCGTTTTGGATCGTGGTAACCGTGAACAAGCCAAGGCAATGATCAGCACCGCTGATTATCACCGCAACGTGCGTGCCATCCATAGTCTGGTCGTCGGTGCCCAGCGAGAGTATGAAGTGCAGTATCTGCAAGCGATCGACGCTCTGGAACGTATCGCTAATGAAGGTTTCTGGTATGCTGCATTTGCTGTCGCTCTTGCAACTGTCCTCGCGATAGGTATGGCGGTTACGTTAAACTGGCAGATAGCGAAGTACGTTGATCGGCTTACAACTGATGCCGAATACTTTGCCCAAACCGAAACCCAGGGTCAACTTAGTTCAGTTGGTTCGATCAAACAGCTCCAACGCTTGCGCGATGCGTTTCAGCGTTTGCTAGAGGCAAACCAGCAACGGCAACACCAGTTAGCAACCGCATTGCAGGCGCAACAGGCGCAACTTGCTCGCGAACGGGAATTGCAGGCAACGATCAGGGCCTTGAGCCTACCTGTAACCCCATTAGGACCGCACACGCTCTTCTTACCGCTTGTAGGTCATCTTGATACTGAACGGGGCAAGCAACTTGAACAGACCTTATTACAGGCTATTCAGCAGCGACGGGCACGGGCAGTGGTGGTCGATGTGAACGGCCTGGCCACATTCGATGAACAGATGATGCAAACCCTGATCCGAGTCGGGCAAGGCGCACGGTTGCTCGGTGCTCAGGTGACACTGGTCGGCGTGCGCGCCGATCAAGCGTTACAGCTTGCGCAGTTACCTGCCGGATTGTTCAAATATGCGCGCGATATTCCGGCAGCCTTGCACATCAATACGTGAAGGTAATCCTCTGTTATAATGCAGTGCGTTATCGCTTTGTGGTACGAAGGAGGCCATCATGCACATTGTTGTGTGTTTGAAGCAGGTCCCCCGCGACAATTCGGTTAAGATTCGACCGGATTTGACCATCGACGCCGAGGGGATCGAGAAGATTATCAACCTCTTCGACGAATACGCGCTCGAAGAGGGTATTCGTTGGAATGAACAGCACGGCGGTAAGGTAACGGCACTCTCTATTGGCACCTCTGACTGGGTCGAGCAGTTGCGGCGGGCGTTGGCAATGGGCGCAACTGATGCACTGTTGCTCAGTGATCCGGCATTTACTCAGCTTGATCCGATTGCAGCCGCTCGTGTGGCTGCGGCTGCCATTCGTAAGCTGGGAGATGTTGATCTGGTTATCACCGGTCGCAACAGTACCGACGACGAGAGTGGCGCTTTTGCACCGGCGCTGGCGCGCTTGCTGGGCTGGCCACAGGTAACATATGTCGGCAAGGTGTTGGAACTGCAACCTGGCGGAATGCTTAAAGTTGAACGTCATCTGGAGAGTGTGATTGAGACGGTGGCCTGTCGCCTGCCAGCGGTGATGTCGGTGATCAAAGATATTAACGAACCACGCTATCCCTCGCTCCTCAAAATCAAGCGTGTGGCAAAGGTTGAGCCACCAGTGTGGACAGCCGCCGATCTGGGGTTGAATGCCACCGACCTTACCCCAACCGCCCAACTTGTCGAGCGCGTACCACCGCCACCTCGTCCCAAGGGCGAGATCATCGATGGGCCGGACGCGGCTACCAAGGTTCGCAAGCTGGTCGATAAGCTGTTGGAGTATCAAGTGATTTAAGCGCGGAAAGGAGCAGATCATGAATGGCGTACTGGTTGTTTTAGAAGCAGTTGGCGATGATCTGGCCGCCATTTCGCGCGAGTTGCTCGGCAAGGGGCGGCAACTGGCAGATGCTTTAGGTGGTTCGCTGGCAGCACTGGCAATTGGGCCGACAAAAGCCATTGCGGCACGCGCCGGGAATTTTGGCGCCGATCAGATCTATACGGTTGATGCGCCAGCACTACGTCAATACACAACCGATGGTTATGTTGCAGCAGCGATTGCAGCAGTCAAGGCGTTTCAGCCGGCGCTGATTCTTGCCGGAGCCAGCTTCCAGATGCGCGATTTTGGCGCAGCGCTGGCAACCGATCTTGGTGCTGGTCTGGTGGTCGATGCAACCGACATTCAAGTGGTTGATGGTGTTATTCAGGCTACGCGACCGTCGCATGGTGGGAATGTTATCAATACCTATCGCTTCGCCGCAGGGACGACGGTCGTGGCATTGGTGCGTAAGCAGAGCTTCCCAGAAGCTGCTGCCCAACCCGACCGTAGCGCACCAATTACCGAGCTAACGGTAGCCGAACTTACCCCACGTACTGAAGTACTGTCGGTGGCGCCCAAGGCTGGTGCAGTCAACCTGACTGACGCTGCAATTATCGTGACCGGTGGCCGGGGCTTGGGCAATAAAGAGAACTACTATCGTCTGATTCCACCATTGGCTGAGGCTTTGGGTGGTGCTTACGGTGCTTCACGAGCGATTGTTGACGATGGCTGGGTTCCCTATGAGCACCAGGTTGGTCAGACCGGAAAGACGGTCAGTCCTAAACTCTATATCGCTGCCGGTGTCAGTGGCGCGATCCAGCATCTGGCCGGAATGCGAACCAGCCGCACCATTGTGGCCATCAATAAAGACCCAGAAGCGCCTATTTTCCGCATTGCGACGCTCGGTGTTGTTGGTGATGTAAACGAGATTTTGCCGCTCCTGACAGAAGAGATCAAAGCGCGTCTCAACCGGTAAGTTTTTCTGGCCGGTGAAAGCGGTGTATTGCACTGAGGACAATACACCGCTTCGCAAAAGTGCTGGTTAAGAATGAAACGGCAGACATTACTGATTGTGTTCATCGTATTGGTTGTCGGCGGCGTGGGACTGGCGCAGACAGCTTATCGTCTGTTCCTTCCCATTGTCCAGCATGGAGCGCTCATTCCGTCCGACGACGAAGTCAGCACTCGCTTACAGGTTGCTGAAGGATACGCTGTGCGTCTCTTCGCACATGGTCTCAACCGGCCTCGCCTGATGGCAATCGGCCCCGACGGTCAACTCTATGTTGCCGAGCGTGGCGCCAATCGTATTGTACGTCTATCAGATAAGAACGGTGACGGGAGATCGGATGAGACAACGGTCGTTGTAGCGAATCTGACCGGTGTTCATAGCCTGGAATGGTACGGTCAAGATTTATACGCTGCCGGCAATGCGACTGTCTGGCGATTGCACGACAGCAATGCTGATGGAGTGTTTGACCGTTCGGAAACGAGCGTGGTTGTTGACGGGTTACCAAACGATGGTGGTCATTCAACCCGCACGGCACGTATCGGGCCTGATGGCATGCTCTACGTCGCGGTCGGTTCAAAATGCAATATTACCGTCGGTTGTAGTGAAGGCGATCCACGACGGGCTGCCATTTTACGCTACACATTAGAGGGGGATATTCCAGCCGACAACCCATTTGTCAATGATCCCGACCCCCGCCGGCGGGCCGTCTGGGCCGAGGGATTACGGAACAGCGTTGATTTTATCTTCTTGCCCGATGGAAGACTTTGGGCAACCCATAACGGCAGTGATGGTCTTGGGAACGACCTGCCACCGGAAGAGGTCATTATTGAGGTTGAGGCTGGAAAACATTACGGCTGGCCGTATTGCTATACGGCGGTGATTGGCTCAGTTCCGAACGATGCCAGAGAGGTGCGTGATGAGCGTGTACCGCTCGACGCTTCCTTCAGCACGTGTGACCTGGCGACACCGGCTCGTTTCACCGATCTGGCCCATTACGCCCCCCTCGGTATTGCACGTCTTTCCGATAGTGAAATACTGATTGCGTACCATGGCTCCTGGAATGCCGACCAGACGCCCCGTGATTGCCGAGTACAGCGCATTCAGGTCAGCAATAGCATACCGGTCCGTGCCGATCCGTTTCTAACCGGCTTCCGTGATCAGCCGCAACAGGAATGTGGTAGGGCTTGGGGACGACCGGCGGGGATTACTATCGCGGCAGATGGTACGATCTTTGTCTCCGACGACCATAATGGCAATATTTACCGCATTGTTTCCTTATCTAGATAGGTTGTCGTGTTCACAGAAGAAGAGGGTACCGGCAGTGATGCAAATCGGTACAGCAATCAGATTGAAGAACGGTATACTTACCAATCCGAGGCATATCAGACCAAATCCGGCGCTAGCCGGCAAATGACGGCGAATAAAACTCAGTTTGCTACGAAACGAAAGTCGGCGACGTTCAAGAGGTGGATCAAAGAAGTCGAGACAAGTAATGGTCACACCGATAGCAATACCGGCGCCGGTTGCCAGGAGCGTTCCCACACCAGGTATCAAGTTTAGCAGGAGGGTTGGAGTACCGATTAACAGCACCAATAACAACTTCTTCAGCTCAAACAGAAGTGCGCGCAACACATCGTGCACGACAGATGCCGGGGCTGTCGGTGACGCAGTTCTGACAACGCCGCGCAAACGTTCTTCGATCAATTCCGACAGGCGACTATAAAAGGGTGAGCCGAGCACAACCCCGAAGCGTACCAGTATATACCCAAGCCCCCAAAAAAGTGCAATAACTAGTAGCCCTCGTATCAACCACGCGATCCACAGCGGCCAACCGACAAGAAAGGCCTCAATTGCCTGAAAACCGGCCCATAACAATGTCGTGTAGAGGATCAATCCGATTATGATATTCAGCACAATCGGGATCACAATGTAGCGCCAAAGCACCGGTTGCCTGACGATGAACCGTATCGCACGCAATGGATAGCTAAAACCGTCAATGAGTGAACGCATATGAAAGCGGTAACATCATAGCAAAACAGGTTTAGGTGCTATTGCGACGTGTAAAATCTGTGGAAGACAGGTTTCACCATAGTATGCTCACGATGCAAGAGACTTCTGAACGCATTCGTCTTCACCGGTATAAGAAAAGCCAGGGTCAGTAAAACATATATAGTGCAACTCGCCGGTCACCCTTTTCCTGTTAGGACGTGAGTATAGTTGCTGGACTGATCGCGGCTTCCAATCGTGGTGCAATGCACGTCCAATCGTAGTTGGCACACACAAAGGTGCGGCCAACTTGGCCCAATTGTTGCGCAAATGCACGATCGGTGATCAGACGTGAGACAGCCTGAGCAAATGTAGTCGGGGTATCTGCCAGCAGTAGATGTTCGCCGTTGCGCAAACCGGCGACACCTTCAGCGCCAAAAGACGTACTGACAACGGGCGTAGCCATTGCTAACGCTTCTAACAATTTCAGTCGTGAGCCACCACCTATTCGCATCGGAATTACAACGACCGCAGCTTCCATCAGTGCCGGACGTGTATCGGCAACCTCGCCGGTTACTATGATATGCCGATCATCGTGTAGAGCGAGCACTTTCGGATGTGGGCGTCGTCCGATCAGTCGTAGCCGCAATGCCGGATGCATTTGCTTGATTAGGGGGAACACCGCATCAACAAACCACAGCACAGCGTCAACATTTGGCCGATAGTCGAGCGTGCCGACAAAGACCAGATCATTGGTCGGGGGAGGGGCTTGGGTTGGAGGGGCAAAATACATGCAGTCTACGCCGTTTGGTACGATATGGAGTTTCGCATGAGGTGCCAGTCGGCGTAGCGCCAGTTCATCTTCGGCTGAAACAACAATTACCCGATCAACAACCTGAAGAACATACCGTTCAAAGGCTGCTAGTTTCAGCCACTGAATAAGTGAATAGATACCACCGATCAATGCTTTCGGTGCCGGGAAACGGCGTAAATCGGTAAGAGCCGCACGGCGTTGAAGTAGATATTCGGCATTGAATTCATCGAGGATCGTATATAGACCTGCCTTGCGAGCCTGAAGGAGGTAGGGCGCCATCTCGATACTTTCGGCCAACACCACATCAAATTGCTCATCGGTCAGCAGCTTGTGCAATGCCGCAGTATATGCCATACTCGCATTGCGCAATGCCATATCAGGTTGCGGACTAAGCAGCGTGGTCAACGCACGTTGGAATAACGAGCGGTACGGTGGGCCAGTGACAACCAACAGGCGCACTAGATTGCGCAACGGCGCAATTGCCTGTGCAGCCGATTCGTCAGGGGCGAAGCTAAGCAGCGTAATGGTATGTTGCTTGGCCAGAGCACGTAACAGATGAAACATCCGCAGTGCCCCTCCGCTGCGCGGTGGATATGGTGGATACGGAGCCAAAACAAGAATACGCATAGCCAATTCACACCCATGCGTCGGCGAGACCGGGTTGCGGACGCGGCCAGTCAGGCGGATAGATCAGGTAAACAGTACCGTTTGAACTGGCTTGCCAGGCGGCTGCTAACTGCCTTTGAGGGTACGCCCGCAGTAATCGGTCACGTCCGGCAGGCTCGGCGATCAAAGCATGTGTCTCGGTAAAACCACGCACGATCGTGAGATGTCCAGCAGTACGATCGGGGGCATCGTCAATCTGACCGGTTTCCCAGGCTAGACTGATAACTACCGGTACGCCAGCAGCCGTCCACCGTCCAATCTGCTCTAGGGTATCGAGCCGAGTCACGTAGGCGCGCAGACCAAAACGAGCAGCAAATGCAGTATTAAACGACCAGTTACCGGTTCCATCCCAGCCCGGATCGAAGATACCGGCCACCGTCAATTCGGGGAGCGTCTCGCGTTGCGCAAAAGGAGCCAAACGTGGATCGGCTAATTGTGCATACCAGTATGCCAACACCATATGAACTGCGGTTGGACTGCACCATCCCTCACCACCGGCATAGTCGTACTGACAGAGCAAGAGCGGTAACCCAATTGCCGAGAGTGCCGGTGGAGAGGCAAAACCAGCGGGTTTTGCCGTCGTTGTGACGCAGAGAGCGAGTGCAGTAAGCTCAGGCATATCTGCTCCAGGCAAGCCGCAGAGTAACACACGCACCTGCACAGCCTGAGCTGGTGTCTTCAGGAGAAGGGTATCAGTAGCAACCGAGCCAAACTCATTCGTCTGCGACGAAAAACTGCTTCGCCGCGTTCCATCGCTATCCCATACTGCGATACGAAACCAACCACTCCAGATGCCCTGCTGTTGTACTCGTAATTGCAACTCAATCCAGCTTGCTGGCGGCGTATCGGCAGCCCAACTCGGAATAATTGCCAACGCAGAGGGAATCTGGAGCAATGGGCTGATCAGTGCAATTCGGGCATACCTATCATCGGTAGGCAATGGTGCAGCCCGTTCCCACCTGTCGAGCGCAACCGCATCCCAATAATGCAAGAGATGACGAGACATTACAAAATTATCTTTCGCTATCAAGAATCCACTCAGCAGGGCCAAGCAGTTCAAGATCGGGGTTGGCCGCGACCTCTGGCAAGAGAGCTTCACTCACCAACAACTCTTCCAGATGGAGCGTATCAGGAATACGCACCAGCCGTACCGCAGCCGGATCGGGTTGCCCACACGTCTTGACCGCCATCGCCACGGCATCACGTTCGGTCGGCAGGGTAATCGGCAAGCTACCCTTACACAAACCGACCAAACCAGCAGTTAAAACATTCACATATGTCGCATGAAAATCGATCTTAGCGGCTAGGCGGGCAGTCGTAATGTCAGCCAGCCCGATACCGTTTGCGTTACCGTGTGTTTCGGGGGTCAAATCAAGCACCACAATCACATTGATCACCGGTCGGTCGGGTGGCGGTTCACCAGGGATAGGCAACCGCCCGATCACATTCGTATCCATACCGGTGCCACTGATATTCTTACCGATCCGATCAACAACCAGCACATCAAGGCGGTCAAAAGGCAGCCGGGCCATCATCTCTTTGCTACGGAGCAATAGCTCTGCCTCACCAGCGCCACCAATGTCGTTAGGGGGAAGAGCAACGATAGCAGCAGTCTGATCACGTGCATCTTCGAGAATTGCCAGCCCGGCCAGCACACGCCCTCGCTCAACGATCATACGCGCCATTGGCACAATCTGCTCTTTCAGACCGTACACCGCAGTGCGATGGACAATTTCGGCGCCATGTCGCTTGCCTAGACCAACTGCACACATCTTTGCTAAACCACTCTCTATTGGCGCCTTAAAGGATGTATGGGTCTTAATCCGATTAATCACCAGCACGCCATCGGCTTCGGCAGCAAACCGATCCATATAAACTGGCGTACCATCGGCAATACGACCCAATTCAACCACGTCCATTGTGGCACGGATCGGACAGCCAACCGTTTGTTCAGTGATCCCAAGTGAGGCAAGTAACGCGACCTGTCCTTCTGCTGTTGCGCCACCGTGACTACCCATTGCTGGTACGATAAAGGGTAGTGCCCCATGATTGCGCAGCCAGCCAACTGCTGCTGCCGTAATCTGCACAATATTAGTAATCCCACGGCTACCGGCCGTCACTGCAATCTGCATACCTGGCTGGATATGTGCCGCCAACCCTAGCCGGTCAAGTTCAGCCCACACCGTAGCCGCCACATCAGCCACGGGTGTGGTTTGCCAGCATTGGCGAACACGAAAGAGTGGTGGCAGAGGAGTGTCGGCCCGGATTTGCTCAATATTCAGCGTGATCTGCATTGGTCATCCTCACCGAGGGCATATGGTATAGCTCTCGCATTGTACCACAAGCTAGACGTAGAGAGCTAACCGTAGGCGACGAATTAGGCTCCTCCCATCACTAGTTCCAAGGTTTTCCGAGATTACTGGGCTGTTTGTCCAGGCTTCTGATCACAGTTTCATAGTATCTCGTCGCTCAAAGATTTTCAGCTCCGTTACTTCGGGATCGCCAAATGCCCAACATCATCGCGTATTCCACGGAATCCAACCAAAAAACAGTGTAACTTTGCGGCCTATCAAACGGTTTCTTATATAATCCGCCCATT